>JAZNMA010000031.1:0-32805 GCA_045579345.1 Christensenellaceae bacterium
CTTGCCATTGATGCAGAGCAGTCGCCTGCGGCTAATTTACTTACGCGGAAGTGTAGACCTAATTTTTCAATTAAGCTTGCGGCTTTATCAACTAATTCGTTGAACGCCTCCATGGAGTGTTCAGGGTGTGCGTATTGCACCATTTCTACTTTATTAAACTGATGCCCTCTTATCATTCCGCGCTCTTCAGCACGATATGAGCCTGCTTCCTTACGATAACAAGGAGTGTAAGCAAAGAACTTCATCGGGAGTTTATTTTCATCTATGATTTCGCCTGCATACATGTTTACGAGTGCAGTTTCTGCGGTGGGTAACATAAAGCGGTTTTTCTTTCTATCCTCATCGCAGTCTAGCCAATAAACTTCGTCGGAAAATTTGGGGAATTGCCCTGCACCGAACCCACAGTTATATCCGAGTTGGTGTGGGGGAAGTATAAATTCATAGCCGTCTTTTAAGTGTTCGGAGATAAAGAAGTTTAAAAGTGCCCATTCAAGCCTTGCGCCGTCACCACGATATAACCAATATCCGCCACCAGAAAGTTTCGTTCCGCGAGCATAATCTATGATTCCGAGTTTAGTGCAGAGGTCAACGTGGTTTTGCATTGGGAAAGAAAACTCCGGTTTTTCCCCAACAACTTTAACTACTTGATTGTTTTCCTTTTCGCCTGCAAGCAAGTCCTCGTCAGGAACGTTGGGCATGCGAGAGAGAATGTCGAAAACTTTTTCTTCTAATGCTTTAGCCTTTAAATCGCATTCAGTGATTTTATCGCCAAGCGTCCTCATTTCAGCAAAGATAGCGTCCACTGGCTCGCCCGCCTTTTTAAGTGCAGGGATTTGTGAGGAAACTTTATTTCTTTGCGCTTTATATTGTTCTACTTCGCCAATAATCGCCCTGCGCTCTTTATCTAATTCAAGAACAGTGTCAAAATCGGCTTCAAAACCTTTTCTCAATAAAAGTTCTTTAATTTTCTCTTTGTTTTCTTGTATTCTCTTTAAATCTAACATGTGCTATCTCCGTAAATATTCGTCCTTAACATTATATATTTATTTTACGGCAAAATCAATAGTTTTTTATAAAGATTTGCATATTAAATTTATAAAAATTAAAATAATTGAAAGGTTTTAACTTTTTTGTGTTTATTTCTATCGCGAATTGTTGCAAAATTAACTTTAAAAGTGGTAAAATATTTTAAATGAATGAGTTATCGTAACAAATGCGATAAAGTTCAAGCTTAAAAAACCTTAGAAAAGATAAGGAGATAATATGAAGGATAGACTTTTAAGCATAAAAGAATATATCGACAAAAACGGCAAGGCAACTTTGCACGAATTAGAATGTGCTTTTCCCGACGTTTCGTCTATGACCTTGCGTCGTGACCTTAACCGTTTAGAAGAGGAAAACGCCATTATAAGAATATCGGGTGGTGCAATTTCCGTAAACACCGTTCTTCGCGCAAAGGAAGAGGATTTTTCCGAGCGTATTATTTACAACACTGCGGAAAAACTTGAAATTGCAGACAAGGCGGTTAAAATCGTTGAGCCAAACAGTTGTGTTTTTATCGACGGCGGTTCTACCACTACTTATTTTGCTAGAGCGTTACCTGATGAAAACTATTATATATTGACTAACGCTCTAGTTATTGCGGAAACCATCTTAAGAAAGGAAAAACCGACGGTTGCGCTTCTTGGCGGGGATTTGAGAAAAAACAATTTTATAACCGTAGGACAGACTTGCACCGATTATATTGACAAAATCAATATTCAAACTGCGGTTATGACGGCGACGGGGTATATTAAAGACGTCGGTGGGTTTACTTGCGGTAACCAAGCGGAGGCAGAGGTTAAGCGTGCGGTTATCAAAAAAGCGGATAAAGTCATCATGCTTCTTGACAGCTCGAAAGTAAACAAGAAAACGCCTTACACTTTTGCTTCTCTTTCTGACGTAGACTGTATGGTGGTTGATGCTAATTTTTCTAAAGAGCTTAGGGCTAGTATAGAACAAAACGGAACTAAAGTATATTAATTGCTTTTGTTTACTTGCTAAACAAAGCGGATAGTGATAAAATTAAAGGTAGATTATGTTTAAGAGATTACGCGCGGATATAAACGCGGCTAAAAGAAATGACCCCGCTGCACGGAGTAAGTTTGAAATTTGGCTTACTTATTCGGGCGTGCACGCTCTTTCGTGGCACAGATGGGCGCATTTTTTATATAAAATAAGATTGAGATTGCTCGCAAGAATGACTAGTCAGATTGCAAAGTTTTTCACGGGTATTGAAATACACCCCGCGGCGAAGATTGCAGGCGGAGTATTTATTGACCACGGCTCAGGCGTGGTTATAGGCGAAACCGCCGAGATTGAAGAGGGTGTGGTTATTTATCAAGGCGCAACGCTAGGTGGTACTGGTAAACAGACGGGTAAACGACACCCAACCGTTAAAAGAGGCGCGGTAATTAGTGCCGGGGCAAAGGTGCTAGGTGGTTTTACTGTAGGCGAGTATGCTAAAATAGGTGCAGGTGCAGTCGTATTAAAGGAAGTCCCACCGTACGCAACCGTAGTTGGCGTTCCTGGTAACATAGTGAGGGTGAACGGCGAAAAGGTGCAGAATTTAGAGCAAGAAAAACGAGACCCCATTCACGAAGAAATCTGTAATTTGCGCGAAAAATTATTTAAATTGGAACAAGAGTTGCAAGAAATTAAAAAGAAAGATTAATGCCTATCATTCCAAAAGGAAAGGAAATAATTATGAAAATTTATAATACATTGACGGGTAAAAAACAAGAATTTACGCCTTTAGAAGAAGGCAAGGTAAAAATGTACGCGTGCGGTATTACCGTTTCTGGCGAAGCGCATATAGGGCACGCTTATCAAGCACTAATATACGATATAATCAGAAAGTATCTTGAAAAAATCGGTTACGACGTAACTTATGCAAGAAATTATACCGACGTAGATGATAAAATTATCGCTAAATCTAATCAGACGGGAATTCCTGCCGACGTTTACGCTAAAGAAATGATTAAAAATATTGACGAGCAGATGGCAAGACTTCAAGTAGACGACCCATCGCTCTGGCTTAAAGCAACCGAAAGTATTGAGGATATAATTTGTTTTGTTTCAACCTTAATTGAAAAAGGCCACGCATATCCAACAGCAAAAGGAGACGTGTATTTTTCAGTAGACAGTTTTCCAGCCTACGGCAAGCTCTCGCACAGAAATTTAGAGGACGCGCTTAACGGCGTGCGCGTAGATAACGACGAACTAAAGAAAAATCCTTTAGACTTTGCGCTTTGGAAGTCGGCAAAAGCTGGCGAGCCGAGTTGGACTTCGCCTTGGGGCGAGGGTAGACCTGGTTGGCACATTGAATGTTCAACCATGAATAAAAAAGCGTTCGGAGAACAAATTGATATTCACGGTGGCGGTAGAGATTTGATTTTCCCTCACCATGAAAATGAAATTGCTCAAACCGAAGCATTAACAGGCAAACAGTTTGCATCTTATTGGATTCATAACGGACTTATCAAAGTAAATGGTCAAAAAATGAGCAAGTCTTTAGGAAACAGTTTATTCTTAAAAGATTTACTTGATAAATATTCGCCGGAAACTATTAAGTTTGCGCTACTTCAAACAAACTACCGTGGCGACATAAACGTTACCGATAATCTTTTCCCAGATGCAGAAAAACATCTTTACGAATTTTATAAAATTATTAAAGGCGTGCAAGATGCATTTGGAAAATTGGACGGTGAAAACGCCGAAATAGATGCCGAATTTAATAAGGCGATGGACGACGACTTTAATACCGCGCTTGCTATTTCTAACCTTTTTGGTTATTTTAAGAGCATAAAAGCAAAGCTTACGGCTGGTGATATAACTGTTCGCGCGGACGTTAATCAGATAAGAAAAACATACGCGCTTATAGGATTGTTCAAAGCGGACGCCACTGCGTTTATAAGTGAATACGAGCTAAAAAATCCGAAGGAAGAAATACCTCAAGAAGTCGTTGCTATTGCAGAAGAGAGACTTTTAGCGAGAAAAAACAAGGATTGGGCGAAGTCTGATGAACTTCGCGATAAGATTGCAAGCTTAGGTTACGCTGTTAAAGACGGCAAAGACGGTTATACTTTGACCAAAAATTAAAAGGTGAAAAAAAATGATTACTTCTAAAGAGTTAAGAGATAAGTGGATAAATTTTTATACTGAACGCGGGCACGTTAACATTGGAGCCGTATCTTTAATAGGCGATGGAACTACTGGGGTAATGTTCAACGTTGCAGGCATGCAACCGTTAATGCCGTATCTTTTAGGGAAAAAGCATCCTAAGGGGACTAAGCTTTGCAACGTGCAAGGTTGCGTAAGAACGGTTGATATTGATTCGGTTGGCGACGCAACGCATTTCACTTTTTTTGAAATGATGGGCAATTGGAGCCTAGGCGATTATTTTAAAAAGGAAAAAACAAGATGGTCGTTTGAACTTTTGACCGAGGTTTTCGGCTTTGATAAAGATAAAATTTGTTCAACCGTGTTTGAGGGCAACGAAGCTGCTCCACGCGACGAAGAAACGGCAGGGTATTTAAAAGAGTTGGGTATAAAACCTGAAAATATTTTTTATCTCGATAAATCGAATAACTGGTGGGAATTAGAAGGAACGGTCGGTACGCCTTGCGGACCTGATAACGAGTGGTTTTACCCCCGCCACGATAACCCTTGCTGTGATACTTGTGACGTGAACTGTGATTGTGGCAGATACGTGGAAATCGGGAACGACGTTTATATGCAGTATAAAAAATTAGAGGGCGGGAAATACACCGAACTTGAAAATAAGAACGTTGACACGGGTTTTGGACTTGACAGATTACTACTCTTTTTAAACGGCTTAGACGACGGATATAAAACGGACTTGTTTATCGACACGATTAAGCTTTTAGAAGAAGTTTCTAAAAAGACTTACGGCGCTAACGAGAAAGACACAAAGGCTATGCGTATTATAGCGGACCATACTAGAACAGCCGTTATGCTTATAGGCGACGTAAACGGAATTACGCCTTCAAACACAGGGGCGGGATATATTTTAAGAAGACTTCTTCGCCGTGCTATAAGATATTGTAAAAATCTTAATATTGAAGCTACCACTATGTGCTCGGTTGCAAAAATCTTTATCGAAAAGATTTATAACGACGCTTATCCTTTGCTTGTTGAAAAGAAAGATTATATTCTTGACGAAATCACAAAGGAAATTAAGAAGTTTGAAGCAACGCTTGCTTCAGGACTAAAAGAGTTCGATAAATGCATTATAGGAATGGAAAGAAAAAATGCGTTTATGAAAGAGAAAGACCCCGCTTACGTTCCGGAAACCGTTATATCTGGGAAGCAAGCGTTTAGACTCTACGACACTTTCGGCTATCCTTTAGAGCTGACGAAAGAACTTGCCGAAGAGCGTGGGCTTTCTGTTGACGAGGTTGGATTTAACGAGGCTTTCCGTGCGCATCAAGAACTTTCTAAAGCACAAGCGCAAGCAGCAAAGGGCGGACTTACAGAGCAAAGCGAGATGACTATTAAATATCATACCGCAACACACATTATGCTTGCGGGATTAAGAAAAATGTTCGGCAATCAAACTATGCAAAAGGGCTCTAATATTACAGAAGAAAGATTGCGTTTTGACTTTAATTTAGACCATAAAATGACCGAAGAGGAATTAAAAGCTTTGGAAAACTTCGTAAACGAAGTTATTGATAAAAAGATTGACGTCGTTAAAAGTGAAGTTAAATATTCAGATGCGGTTAAAGAAGGTGCTTACGGCGTGTTTAACGCAGATAGTGACGACCAAATTGTTTCAATTTATACTATTGCCGACGTAGATAAACAAATTTGCGGTGGACCGCACGTTAATAATACGGGAGAACTTGGCAAATTTATCATAAAAAAAGAAGAGAGTTCTTCAAGTGGTGTCAGAAGAATAAAAGCAATTTTGAAATAAAGTCCTTTTATTTAATTGACAAAGCAAAAAAATTATCATATAATAAGTAGGCTGTCTAAATTGACAGCCGAATATTTGCACCATTAGCTCAATTGGATAGAGCGTCGGTCTACGGAACCGAAGGTTAGGCGTTCGAGCCGCTTATGGTGCGCCAACAAAACAACCGATAGAAAAATCTATCGGTTGTTTTGTTGATTCACGATAATCTTTCAGCGAGAACGCAGTTCGGACGACTTTGATGGGCTTGTATGATGGACTAGTCCATCGTAGCGATAGCGGAGATGCGTCGCTTATGTTCGAGGCACTTGTGCCGAGACGACCGTAGCAGGGCGTACGTCATGGTGCGCCCTAGTCATTTTTGCTTAACAAAAACAACAATTTTTTTCACGTTGAAAAGTTTACATAAAATTATTTGAAAAACAAAAGGCACTAAAAAATATTAAAAATGTACGCTTCTCTAAATAATAGAGAAAATCTTGAAAAATATTTTGCAATGTGATATAATACTTAAAATGGCTTAAAAACTTTCCTTTAGGAGATTAAAAAATGGCTGCAAGTTATAAAAAATTATGGAAACTTCTTATTGATAAAGAAATGCGTAAAGAGGACCTACGCTTAAAAGCGGGTATCACTACTACTGCAATGGCGAAACTCGGCAGAAACGAAACCGTACATATGGATATTTTGCTTAAAATATGCGGTGCCCTTGATTGCGGGATAGACGATATATTAGAAATCGTTAGCGAGGAGAAAAATGATTAAAACTTCTATTAGATTTTTTGATAACGTTCCCGTTCGTTCTGTTTGGGATGAAGAAACTTCTCATTGGTGGCTTTGTGCAGTTGACGTGGTAGAAGCACTTAAAATATCCACTTCTCCACGTAAATATTGGAACACCTTAAAAAAGAGAAATGCCCAGTTGTCATCAATTTGTAGACAACTTAAAATTACGGCAAAAGATGGAAAAAAATACTTGACGGACGTTATAGATGATGACGGATTAAATTTAGTTGTAGCTATTCTTCCAAGTAAAAAGTCGGATGTGTTCTTGAAATGGGTTAAAACAAAAGGCACTTCTATTGATGAACAAAGCAAAAATAAGGCCTATGAAATGTTTGAAAGTGGAATTATTAACGACATTGAAGTTGGCACAATAAACGGATTAAAGCAAATTCACGCCTATCTATTTGGTGGATTATACGATTTTGCAGGGCAAATTAGAAAGTTAAATATTTCTAAAGGTGGCTTTGTGTTTGCAAGCGTTGGATATTTAAATGAAACGCTTGATGATATTGAAAGAATGCCCGAAAGCACTATTGAGCAAATCGTTAAAAAATACGTTGAAATGAACGTCGCCCACCCTTTTATGGAGGGGAATGGCAGAACAACTCGTATTTGGTTAGACCTAATTTTAAAGAAAAACCTTTCTAAGTGTGTAGATTGGAGCAAGATTGATAAAACGGAATATTTAGAAGCAATGAAATCAAGCGTTGTTGATTATAGTGAAATTTTAGCACTTATCAAAAACGCTTTAACCGATAAAATAGCCGACCGTGAAATCTTTATGAAAGGTATAGACTATTCTTACTATTACGAAGAAGAAAATTAAAATATATGACCCAAGTTGTCATGTTTAGTGTAATAGAATATAATTAGAAAATATAATGGATAAATATTAAATATAAATTATAAACAAAGACTTTGTCCTGTTGTTAATAAAATAATTTCTATGCAAGATTGTTTTGACGCTTGTATGGTGTTATAAGACGGTAGCCCAAAAAGGTTAGCTCTTTCAGAGATAGTTGATAACAAGGACTTTTAGTTTTCGACAATTTACGACAAAACTAGTCAAAATATGTCAATAAAACAATAGGCGCGTTGCTTTACGCCACCTATGTGTTTTGATATAATATAGTTAAGGTTAGTTTCTGAAATCCGAGCGACCTAAAATATAATCTATAGATACGTTAAAATATTTTGTTATCATATCCAAAATTTCAAGCGTTGGTAAATATCCTTTTGAAAGCCAACGTGATATATTACTTTTGTCAAAAAAGCAATCTTGACTAACTTTGTAATGACTGACGCCTTTTTCTTTACATAAAAATAAGAATCTTTCTTGAAAATTTGTATTTGATGACTCTATATAGTCGTTTTCATCAGTTCTACCTAAAAGGTAACCCATTGAAACTTTAAAGTAATCTGCCATTTTAATTAATGTTGACGTGGTGGGTACTATTCCATAAACAATAGCGTTTGATAAAGAACGATAGTCAAAATTACCTATTTTTGCTAAATCAATCTTCTTTAATTCAGCTTCATTTACAAGTTCGATTATTCGTTTTTGGAATTTTGTTGAAATGGGCATTAAAATTACTCCTATATTAGATTAGATGTTTGATTGCTTTTGAACACCTATTTATAGTATAGGTTTTTAATTAACAATATTAGGTGGCGTATTGCCATAAATAGAAATTGGAGGTTTATATGAAATTATTAACAAAAAAGTGGGCTGAACAATATGAACAAGTAAAAGTTATACATGACTTAAAAGAATTTGACGCGCAAAAAGAGTCTTTTAGTAGTGTTGAAAAAAAGAGCAAGGAGGACTTTTACCATAAGATTAAGACGGATGCTGAATTATCTAAAGTGGCATTAAAAACAAATACTGAAGAAAAATTATATCAAGCGCTAATTGAACGAAACAGAAAAATATTTTTATCTTTACCCAAAGAAATATATAGTGGTATAAAAGATATTAAGACGATTATTTTAGGGTATGCGAACAAGGAGGATAAAGAGTTTTTGACGGATTTTGCTATTAAAAAAACAAAAGAACTTGAAACTTTAGGGATATTTGCAAACGAAAGAACAGAAATGGCGCAAAGTTACTTATTAGAAGAATTTATTCTCGACGATTTTATTGGCGAATTAGTATACGAGGAATTTTCAAACGGCAAAGATTACTTTATCAAAATAGGTGGCAATAAAGTTTGCATAGAAAACTATCAAATTTTAGAGCGTGAAGATAATCATTTAACTTCATGTACAAGCCTTTTAGCAGGAGAATTATATCATACAAATAATTGCTTTGAACTACATTTGTTACTAGTTAATGAAGATAAATACTTAAATGATAAATATTGGTATTTCACTTTAAAAGGAAATAATATAAAAATTCAATAATAAACAAGCCGTGATTAATCAATATTCACGGCTTTTGTTTTAACGTGTTGACTAAATTAAAAAAAAGTGCTAAAATATACCTATATTTAGTTAAAGGAGTCTACTATGGCTAAAAGTATTAAAGATATTTTAAATTTAATCAAAGAAAACGATATTAAGATGGTTGACTTTAAGATGGTCGATATTAACGGGCAGTATCGCCACGTTACAATTCCTGCAGAAAACTTTTCAGAAGACACAATGAAAAGCGGTATTGGGTTTGACGCATCTAACTACGGTTACGCTGTGGTTGAAAAGAGCGATATGGTATTTATTCCCGACCCTGAAACGGCAGTTATCGACCCTTTCTGTGAAATTAAAACCTTGTCTATGACGGGTAATGCGATGATTATCGGAAAGAATGAGAACGTTCCGCTTGCGCAGTATCCTAGAAACATCGTTTTAGCAGCTGAAAAATATATGAAGGATTCTGGCGTTGCAGATACGATGTTAATTTTACCAGAATTTGAGTTTTATCTTTTCGACCAAGTGGGTTGGGAGGTTTCGCCAAATAACATTGGCGTATCCTTAGACGCTGTTCAATCTTACTGGAATAGTGGGGTTGAAGGGAAAGGGGTAGTTGTTCCCAAACAAAAAGCATATCACATTGCAAAGCCTTTTGACGTTGCTTATGAATGCCGTAGTGAAATGTGCTTGCATATGAAAGACGCTGGCATAGAGATTAACTATCACCACCCCGAAGTCGCAGCATCTGGTCAGTTTGAAATCGAACCGCAACTCGGCAAAATGTCAAAGATGGCAGACGCTACTATGATGATTAAATATATCATTCATAACACTGCATTAAAGTACGGAAAGACGGCTACCTTTATGCCAAAGCCTATTTACGGCGAAGCTGGTAGCGGAATGCACGTGCACATGCTTTTATTAAAGGACGGAAAGCCAGTGTTCTCTGACGATAATGGCTATGCAAGACTATCAGAGACCGCGCATTACTTTATGGGCGGACTACTTAAACATATTGCATCCCTTTGCGCAATTACAAACCCGAGTACAAACTCCTTTAAGCGTTTAGTTCCAGGTTACGAAGCACCCGTAACGGTTGGATACGCAACCTCTAACCGCAGTGCGGTTATACGTATTCCTGCATATGCAAAGTCGCCTGAAAAACGCCGTTTTGAGCTCCGCAACCCCGATGCAACTTGTAACCCGTATTTCTGCTATGCGGCAATCTTGATGGCTGGTCTTGACGGAATTAAAAACAAAATTGACCCGCACGCTAACGGCTGGGGACCTTACGACGTCAACTTATATCACTTAAGTGACGAGGAAAAGGCAAAATTAAAGCACTTGCCCGCATCTTTGGACGAGGCACTCAATGCGCTAGAAGTTGATAACGAATATCTTACCGCAGGCGGTGTATTCCCTGAAGAGCTTATCAAGAACTTTATTAAAAATAAGAGAGAGGAAGTTCGTCAGTTATCTTTAATTCCGAACCCCGCTGAATTTGAAAAATACTATAATTTGTAATATAAATTAAACATTTATAGATAAAGCCGAGCAATCGCTCGGCTTTATAATTTTAAATTAAAATTTTTACGGTTTTCTAATTAAGTCAACAGGTTTTTCCTTGGAAATTTTAATAATCGGGAATGCTGACGACACTATAGCAGTTAACAAGCTTATACCGAATATTATTATAAATTGCCTTATTCCAAAGATAGCAAACGACACGGAAATGTTCATTACGTTAATTATATACATATTTACGAGCAAACAGCCGAGCGCGGTGAACGCAGTTGCTAAAAGTCCGTTTATTATTGCCATAACAATACTCTCTATTGTAAATATTGTCAATATATTTTTACTGTTAGAGCCTAAGCACCTAAGTATTCCAATGGTCGGACGCTTGTTGACAACGCTAGTTGATATATAGTTAAAGAACATAAATATCGAAAACAACGCTAGAATTATTGATGCATACAAGAACAAGTCGGCTGATTGGCGGATTGTCTGTTCATTGTCAGATATAGTATTTATAACGGTATTTCCATACCAATCAAGTGCAAATCCCGAATCGTTTGACATATACTTAGCAATAGTTTTTGTGCCGAATAGATTACTTCTTTGAGAGAAAAGTAACTTTTCAAAGTCGCCCTGCTGGGAGTAAATATTGAACGACGACATTAAATTATCGTTCATCATAAACCTATATTTTAAATTATAGGCAGTAGCGTCAACGCCATAATAGACGCCTACTACTTTTAAATCTTTGGTTATCTTGTTTTCCGTATTTCTTTCCGTTTTAGTAACCGAAAGAACTTTTAAGTCTCTATCTGATTTAACCGAAAAAATATTTTTTATATTTTCAAAGCTATCCTTTACGTCCTTTGGCGTAGCGTTTGCTTTTGTTAAAATCTCGTAATTTTCTACGTATTCTGTTCTTCTAGATTCTAAAGCTTTGATTTCAACCGAAAAGAGCATATCTATATTATTCACGTGGATTAAAACTTCGTCGTCTTTTAGCGGTTGGTCGTTGTCGCCTATAAAGCGAAGAGTTTTATCAGTGCCGAATTCATTTATAGAATATACGTAATTATCGGCATAATCGTAATTGCTCACAGATGAATAATTTATGCCGTTATTAATGCGCCAATCGGATTTTCCACTGTAAAAGGTTGTTGCACCTTCGTTTATGATAGTGTGTAAATATTCGCGGTAGCCCTCTGGCATAAACAAGCACTTGTACGCACCCGAGTTTATGTAAGATTTAAAATCGTTAGCGAGGTTACGCAGTGATGCGTTTTCAGCCGTCCTTGAGAGCACGGAGTACTTAGAAGGAATTTCTCCGCAATCTATTAGTCCCACGATTTTAAACGGGTTATTATAAGGTGCGTGCTCAATAGTAATTAAGCTATCAATTAGGTCGTTAGGCTCAGCAATGACTTTACCGTTTAGGGTTTTGCCGTTTAAATAATAGATTATGCTGTCTGCAAGATAGGTAGATATTGCTATTTCACAAACGGAATCTTTTAGATAATTTTCCATGCTGGGGTATCTTCCACCCTCGACTATCTTGTAATTAAATTTACCTAGTTTTCCAGAACTTGAAATTTCATTCTCACTAAACTCGATTAAGCCGTTTACTTGAGTAGTGTAAAAGTATTTTCCCACGGTGGTGTGCATATAAGGAATATCGTTAATAGAATAAGTCCTTGTGCTTCCCGACGTATTTGGCGTTAACTGGTAAATACCTTTAATGGAATAATTGGTTTCATTTTCTAATTGTTTTAATTTTTCATCATTAATTCTTACAGTGTAAATATCACTTTGTTTATTATTGATAATATATTTACCACTTGCCACAACCGTGGGGCTATCAGATTTTCTCAATTGGTTGTTGATGACGTTTGTCGTATTAAAATTTGCAATAGTGTCAAATAAACCGAATACGGCGAATGCTATGGCTGATAATAGAATGGTAAATATTAACCTAAGCGGTTTGACGCCTAAACTCTTTAAGCCGAGTGAAAACGCGCTAATAAATTTCATTTGGCTCTTTTTAAATTTGACTGGCTCGTTAGAATTTACACTTTCAATTTCTTTAGTCGGGTATTTATCTCTAAAAGAGAGCTTTTCTATAATTTCTATTTTCTTTTTGTTTTTTACAGCCTTTGCAAGTAAATTCTTTTCACTTTCGTTTAAGTCCGCACCGTTTTTAACGATTAGAGCATCTTCTTGTTCTTTAACGTTTTCTTCAATCTCGTTTTCGTTAAAGGTAAAGTCCTCAGTAACAAGACCGTCAACTAATTTAATAACACGGTCGGCGTATTTTTCTGCGAACTCTTGGTCGTGAGAGACGACAATAATGAGTTTTTCTTTGGATAATTTTTTTAATATGTCCAAAACTTGAATGCCGGTATTCGAATCTAGTGCGCCCGTTGGTTCGTCGGCAATGATAATTCTAGGCTGTTTAACCAACGCTCTTGCAATTGCCACGCGCTGTCTTTGTCCGCCGGAAAGTTCGTTGGGCTTTCTATTTTTTAGTTCAGTTATTTCTACCGTTTCAAGAAGCTGATTGAATTCGCTTTCAATACAAGCTTGTCCTTGCAATTCCATAGCGATTTTAATATTCTTTTCCACAGTATATTCGCCAAGTAGATTATATTCTTGGAAAACGAAACCTATAAACGTGTTTCTATAACTATCGTATTCTTCGCTAGTAAAGTCCTTAAACGACTTACCTAAAAGAGAAATTTCACCCTCGTCTATCCCGTCAAGCCCGCCAATAACGTTTAAGAGGGTTGTTTTACCGCAACCGCTTTTACCTGTTATAAATACCATGCCGGTTTTTGGGAAAGTAATACTAACTCCGTCCAACGCGTTGACTTGTCCAGACTTTGTTTCATATATTCGTTTTACGTTTTTAAGCTCTAACATAATTCCTCCTAACTCTGACCGATATATTTTATCATAAAACTAATTAAAAAGCAACTTCATAAAAAAAGGTGGACTAAAAGTCCACCTAGATGTTTAGACAAAATTATCTGTTATTGATAAGCTTTGTAAGTTCAACGGGGTCAACGATTTTATCGCCCTTGTAAACACGCATGTTTCCAGAAGCAATTTCGTCAATTAAAACGACTTCGCCGTTGTTATAACCAAATTCAAACTTAATATCCCATAAGTCTAAGCCGATACTCTTTAGGTCGTCTGCAACGATTTTAGTGATTTTTAATGTTTGCTCTTTCATGCTTTCAAACATTTCCGGAGTCATAACGCCTAAAACAGCCAAACCTTCGCCTGTAACAAGCGGGTCGCCCTTTTCGTCGTTTTTAAATGTACATTCAACGTATCCACCCTCAATAACCGTGCCGTCTTTTATATATTCGCCGTATCTTCTAATAAAACTACCAGTTGCAACTAGTCTACAAATTACTTCAAGTCCGTTACCGCCTTGCGCTTTTCCAAAACATTCAGCAGGGAGCACTTCCATGGTTGCGTTATCTAAATCCGCAGAAACGTAGTGCGTTTTAATTCCTGCTTTTTTAAGCATTTCAAAATAATAAACGGAAGTTTGTAAGTTTGCCTTGCCTATCCCTTCAATAGTCAAGCCAACTGAGTTTTCACCTGGGTCAAACACACCGTCCTTTCCAGTACAGTCGTCTTTGAACTTAAGCATAACGTTTCCGTTATCCATTGCGTATACGTCTTTGGTTTTTCCTGCATAAAGTTTTTTCATATCTTTACCTCTTATATTAACTTTTAAATTAAATGTATATACTCATTATAATAAATTGTTGTAAATTTTACAATTAAGATAAACTAGTTTTTTAAAAAAAATTAAAAAATTTTTTATTTTTTTGCTTTTAAAAGTTGACTTTATCGCTTTAGCGTGGTAAAATACTAAAAGAATAAATTTTAAGGTGAAGAAAAATGACGAATTTTCGTATAGACGCATTTGACGAACTGTTTGAAGCGGTTTTGAAATTAAAGGACGTAGAGGACTGTCACAAGTTTTTTGAGGACGTGTTCACGATTAAGGAGTTAGAGGACGTTTCGCAAAGGTTACAAGTGGCGAAATTACTAAAAAAAGGTTTAAACTATCAAGCCATAAGTAAAGAAACGGGCGCTAGTACTGCTACTATAAGCAGGGTGAACAAATGCCTAAATTACGGTAGTGGTGGGTATAGTTTGGTTATTGACGGAGAGGAACAGAATGGATAAATTTGATTTAGTTTTAAACGGTGTTGAAAGAGCGGAATACTCACTCCGTTCACTTTATCTTAAGTACGGTTTTTCGCAGTACAAGATGAGTAAGTTTGAAGAGTACGACTTGTACGCACAAAATAAAGATTTTTTGATTTCAGAAAACGTAATTACTTTTAACGATACGGATGGAAAGCTTTTGGCGTTAAAGCCGGACGTTACTTTATCTATAATAAAGAATTGTAAAGATGACCTTTTAGGCGTGCAAAAAGTTTTTTATAACGAGAACGTTTATAGGGTGAGTAAAGGCACTCATTCTTTTAAGGAGCTTATGCAAGTCGGATTAGAGTGTGTAGGAGACATTGACGAGTACGAAATTATTGAAGTATTAGCTCTTGCCGTTAAAAGCTTAAAAACGTTATCTGACGATTACGTTTTAGACATTTCTCATTTAGAATTAGTCAATACTTTATTAGAAAAAGCTGGACTTTCAGAGTCTGGAAAAGCTAAAGTGCTTAATTATCTTTGTGAAAAGAACGCACAAGCGGTTAAGATGGTGTGTGAAACCGAAAACGTTAAAAAAGAATTTGCAGATTACTTAAACACTTTAGTAACTGTTTACGGTAACCCGAATAAAGTTATACAAGTGCTTGAAAAGATTAACGTCGAGGGTGTTATTCAATGTGTAAATCAGTTAAAAAGGATTATATTAGCTCTTTCTACGCTCAACCTAGACCAAAAGATAAATATTGATTTTTCGGTTATTAGTGACACGAATTATTATAACGGCGTGGTGTTTAAAGGGTTTTTAAGCGGAATTCCCACGGGAATCCTTTCAGGTGGACAATACGATAAACTTATGAAAAAAATGAAGAAAAAGTCACGCGCGATAGGGTTTGCCGTTTATCTTGACGAGCTTGAGACTATTTACGAAACAGAGAAAAACTATGACGTAGACCTAGCTATAGAGTACGGAAGTGAGGTGGATGCCGTCGCCCTAAATAAATTTGTTGAAGAAAAACTAAAAAGTGGACTTAGTGTAATTGCGGGGAAAAACGTCTCTGACAAAATTCGCTATGCAAAACTTATTAAATTTAACGGGGAGGACAAGTAAGAATGAAAAAAGTATTAAACGTTGCTCTGCCCAAAGGTAGGCTTGGCGAAAAAGTATACGCTATGTTTGAAGAGGCGGGTTTTCCTTGTCCGTCAATTAAAGAAAACAACCGTAAACTCATTTTTGAAAATAAAGAGGTTGGCGTACGGTATTTCTGGGTTAAGCCGTCCGACGTTGCTATTTACGTCGAAAGAGGCGCTGCCGATATTGGCGTTGCTGGAAAAGATATTTTACTTGAATATCGTCCGGACGTTTACGAGCTTTTAGATTTAGATATGGGAAAATGCAGTATGGCTGTTGCATCTAAAAGTGATTTTACCGACGATAGAAAGCGCACTCTAAAAGTTGCTACAAAATTTACCAATATTGCAAAGGATTATTACGCGAAGCAAGGTCGAGATATAGATATAATCCACTTAAACGGTTCAATAGAAATTGCGCCTATTTTAGGGCTTTCAGACGTTATTGTTGACATAGTTGAAACAGGTGCTACTCTAAAGGAAAATAATCTTATAGTGGTTGAGAAGTTTTTACCCATTTCAGCTAGACTTATTGCGAACAAAGCCAATTTTAAGTTTAAGAGTGAGGCTATTGAAAAAATAATGCTTTCGCTTAAAGAAAGCAAGGAGAAAAAAGATGATTAAAATACTTAACGGTAGTAATAGCGAGGGCATATTTTCCAGAGTTAATCCAAAAATGGACGTGGAAAAAATCGTATCTGATATTATTGCCGACGTTAAAGTTCGAAAAGACCAAGCACTTTTTGAATATACGCTCAAATTTGACAAGGCAAATCTATCTAGTTTAAGGGTAAGCGAGAAAGAAATCGAAGAAGCTGTAAGTGCAGTAGACACGGAGTTTTTGAGGATATTAAAGCGCTCTGCGGACAATATTCGCAGGTTTTGTGAAAAACAAATACGCACAGGCTTTGAGTTTGTAAATAATGACGGGGCGATAGTCGGGCAAAAAATAGTACCGATAGAAAGAGCCGGTCTTTACGTGCCGGGTGGCACGGCTGCATATCCATCTACGGTTTTAATGGACTCAATCCCCGCGCTCGTTGCTGGCGTTAGCAGGGTGGTTATGGTCACTCCTCCCGATAAAGATGGTAAAATAAATCCGGTTATTTTGGCGGCAGCATCTGTTGCCGGTGTAAAAGAAATTTACAAAGTGGGCGGGGCTCAAGCTGTTGCTGGTCTTGCTTACGGTACGGAAACCATACCTAAGGTGGATAAAATAGTAGGACCGGGAAACGCGTTCGTTGCGGAAGCTAAAAAACAGGTTTTCGGAATAGTTTCTATTGATATGATAGCAGGACCTAGTGAGATTATGGTTGTTGCCGACGGCAAAAACAATCCCGAACACGTTGCATCAGACCTACTTTCTCAAGCCGAACACGATAAGTTAGCCTCAGCAGTTCTCATTACTGACGACAGCGAATTTGCAAATAGCGTTTCGTTAGAGATAGAAAAACAAATCCCACTTTTATTAAGGGCGGAAATAGCTAGAAAATCTATTGATGAGAACGGCAAGATAATAGTTGTTAAAGATATAGAAAGTGCAATTTCGCTTGCAAACGAGCTTGCGCCAGAACACTTAGAGCTTTGTCTTGACAACGCTAAAGAATATCTACCAAAAATTAAACATGCGGGCTCGGTATTTTTAGGTAAAAATTGTCCAGAGGCAATGGGGGATTATATTGCCGGACCTAACCACACGTTGCCGACTAGTGGCACGGCAAGATTTTCTAGCGCACTTTCTGTAGATGATTTTATAAAGAAAGTTCAGTACGTTTATTATGATGAAAACGCGCTTAAAAACACGGCAAAAGACGTTGAATATTTTGCTAAAAAAGAAGGACTTACCGCACACGCAAAGAGCGCGGTTATTAGAATTAAGGATTGATTATGAGTAAATTTTTCAGTTGTAAATATAAAAACTTAACCCCGTACGTTCCAGGTGAACAGCCGAAAGAGAGGCAGTACGTTAAACTAAATACTAACGAGTCGCCTTTTCCACCAAGTGATAAAGCAATTGCTTTAGCAAAAGAGCAAACGGAAAAATTAAATCTCTATTCAGACCCTGATTTAACCGAACTGACCGCTATCACGGCTAAAGAATTAGGCGTTAAAAGTGAAAACGTCATAATGACAAACGGTTCGGACGAAGTGTTGAATTTTATATTCATGGCATATTGCGACAAAGATACGCCCGCTCTGTTTGCAGACATTACTTACGGGTTTTATAAGGTGTTCGCAGAAATCAACGGTGTTAAAGGAATAGAAATTCCTTTAAGAGAAGATTTCTCGCTCGCCATTGACGATTATATTGGCAAGAAGGGCACGGTGTTTATTGCAAACCCCAATGCTCCAACAGGCATGATATTACCTCTTTCAGATATTGAAAGATTGCTATCTTCCGATAAGGACAGAATAGTCGTTATCGACGAAGCGTACGTAGATTTCGGTGGGGAAAGCGCGGTCTCGCTTATTGACAAATATGATAATTTAATCGTTACACAAACCTTCTCCAAGTCTCGCTCTATGGCGGGGGCAAGATTAGGCTTTGGCGTAGCAAATAAAGAAATAATTAGCGATTTAATGAGCATTAAGTATTCAACAAATCCTTACAACGTCAACAGAATGACGGCGAGTGCTGGTGTTGGGGCGCTACTTGACCAAGAATATTTTAAAGATAACTGCAAGAAAATAACGCAAAATAGAGAGTGGACTATCAAGGAGTTAAAAGCTTTAGGCTTTAGCGTTTTACCATCCAAAGCAAACTTTGTTTTTGCTAAAAGTGATAGAATAAGCGGAAAAGATTTATATTTAATGCTAAAAGAAAGAGGAGTTCTAGTCAGACACTTTGACAAAGAACGAATAAAAGAGTATAATCGTATAACGATAGGTAGTTTTAACGAAATGCAAACGTTCATTAAAGCAACTAAAGAAATTTTGGAGGAAGCATAATGAGAAAAGCGGAAATAAAGAGAAAAACGGCTGAAACAGATATTAAACTTAAACTTTGTCTTGACGGAAAAGGAGAGAGCAAGATTAATAGTGGCTGTGGTTTTTTAGACCATATGTTGACCCTTTTTGCTAAACACGGTAGGTTTAATTTAGAAGTCAACTGTAAAGGAGACGTGCAAGTGGATTATCACCACACCGTTGAGGATATTGGCATATGTTTAGGGCAAGCGTTCTTAAATGCTTTGGGCGATAAAAAGGGCGTTTGTCGCTACGGTAACTTTATTCTTCCTATGGATGAAGCTTTAATTTTAACCGCTATTGATTTATCGGGAAGAAGCATGCTTGTTAAAGAGTTTGATATAAAAGCAAACAAAGTTGGCGATTTTGATACCGAGCTTTTAGAAGAATTTTTACTTGCATTCACAAGAACTGCCAACTGCACGTTGCACGTTCGTCAATTATCAGGTTCTAACGCGCATCACATAATCGAGGGCGTATTTAAATGCTTGGCGCGTGCATTAAAGCAAGCAGTTTCTCTAGATAAAGATAGCTTAGGCGAAGTTCCGTCAACTAAAGGGGTACTTTAATGGTCGCAATTATTGATTACGGCGTGGGGAATCTCTTTTCTTTGGTAAGTTCTTTTAAAGCTATCGGGGTAGATGCTATTGCAACCAGCGATAAAAGAGTTATTGAAAGTGCGGAAAGGTTAGTTCTGCCAGGCGTTGGCGCGTTTGAAGACGCGGCAAAGAAACTCTTTTCTTCAGGGCTTGCCGAAGTGGTTATAGAGCAGGCTGAAAAAGGCAAACCCCTACTCGGTATTTGTCTAGGAATGCAACTGCTTTTCGAAAAAAGTTTTGAATATGGTGAGCACAAGGGATTAGGACTTATTAAAGGTCAAATTCGACCGATTAGCGAAGTTATTCCAAAGAATTTAAAAATACCGCATATCGGCTGGAACGCGCTTAAATTTACTAAAGACAACCAACTTTTTAAATACTTAAAAGACGGTGATTTCGTGTATTTTGTACATTCTTATTACGGAGCATATTGTGACGAAAGCGTAATTGCTACCGCTGAGTACGGTGCGAATTTAACCGCTTCAGTTGCAAGTAAGAACGTTTACGGTTGTCAATTTCATCCCGAAAAGAGCGGGGAAGTAGGTCTTAAAATATTAAAAGCCTTTTGCGAGACGGAGAGTGTGCGATGAATATTTTCCCAGCGATAGATTTATTTGACAAAAAGGCGGTAAGGCTTTATAAGGGCGATTATCAGAATATGACTGTTTATAGCGATAATCCTCTAGAAATTGCACTAGATTTTAAAAGATGTGGCGCGACTAAAATGCACGTTGTGGATTTAGAGGGCGCAAAATTAGGGCAAACGCCTAATATTGACGTGATTAAGTCTTTAGTTTCGGCAACCGATATGTTTGTAGAGGTCGGTGGTGGAATTAGAAATATGGAAGTCGTGGATAGGTATATTAGCGCAGGGGTAGGCCGTGTTATTTTGGGAACTTCTGCGGTAACCGACCAAGATTTTTTGATTTCGGCATTAGAAAAATACGGCGATAAAATTGCGGTTGGCGTCGACATAAAAGACGGAATGGTTGCAATAAAGGGTTGGACGGAAAAGTCCGAGCTAGACGGATTTTCGTTTTGTAAAAAGATGCAAGACTTGGGTGTTAAAACAATAATATGTACGGACATCAGTAAAGACGGTGCTATGCAAGGCGCAAATCACGAGCTTTATAAAAGATTAAAAGAAGAACTTGAAATTGACGTAATTGCGTCTGGTGGAGTATCTAGTATAAAAGACGTTAAAAGATTAAAAGAAATAGATTTTTACGGCGCGATTATTGGAAAAGCTTATTACACAAAGGCTATAGATTTAGCCGAGGCAATAAAGGTGGCAAGATGATTACCAAAAGAATAATACCATGCTTAGACGTTAAGGATGGCAGGGTTGTAAAAGGCGTAAATTTTAAAGGGCTTGCGGACGTATCGTCCCCTGTAACGCTTGGCAAATATTATAGCGATAACGGTGCAGACGAGCTTGTGTTTTACGATATAACCGCATCAGCGGAAGGTAGAGCGCTCTTTACTGATATATTGAAAGAGGTCGCAAGCACTATTTTTATACCGCTTACTGTTGGCGGAGGGATAAATACACTGGAGGATTTTGACCGCGTGCTTAAATGCGGTGCGGATAAGGTATCCGTTAATTCTGGTGCAATTAAAAATCCCGATTTAATTTATCAAGCGGCAAAACGCTACGGAGACCAATGCGTAGTGTTGTCTTGCGACGTCAAGCGAGTGGACGGTGTGTTTAGGGTTTTTGCCAAAGGCGGAAGAGAAAACACCGGAATGGAAGCAATCGAATGGATAAAGCGTGGCGTTAATAACGGCGCAGGGGAAATAGTGCTTAATTCTATTGATACAGACGGGGTTAAAGCTGGATTTGATTTAGAGATGTTAGAAAAAGTGTGTAATGCCGTTTCCGTACCGGTGATTGCGTCCGGTGGCGCTGGAAACATAGAGCATTTTATAAAACTTTTCAAATCGTTACCTAAAGTGGACGCGGGGCTTGCCGCTTCAATTTTCCATTTTGGTGAAGTTAAAATCAGTGACCTTAAAAACGAGTTAAAGAAAAACGGAATACCTACTAGGGTATAGCGGAGGATATTATGATAGATATAGAAAAATTAAAATTTGACAAAGACGGGCTTATTCCCGCAATCGTTGTAGACACCATAGACAAAAAGGTGCTTACTCTTGCGTATATGAATAAAGAAAGCTTAAAAATAACTATGGAAAAAAACCTTACTTGTTTTTACAGTAGGTCAAGAAAAGAACTTTGGCTTAAAGGGGAAACGAGTGGGAATTATCAGCACGTTGTTTCAATAACTGCAGACTGCGATTACGACGCGTTGGTTGTTGAAGTTGAAAAAGATGGACCTGCTTGTCATTTGGGTGAAGATAGCTGTTTTTTCAACGAACTTTATCAAAACCCAGAACTTCACGGTTTTTCACTTGAAGGACTTATGGAATTACTAAAGGGCAGAAAAAAGGATAAGCCTGAGGGCTCTTATACCACTTACCTTTTTGAAAAAGGCGTAGATAAAATACTTAAAAAGGTTGGTGAAGAGTGTACGGAAGTTATTATTGCTGGAAAAGCCGATGATAAAAAAGAAACAATCTATGAAATAGCCGACCTAGCTTATCACGTTATGGTGCTCATGGTGGAAATGGGAATATCAATTGAGGACGTTCATCGTGAACTAGCTTCTCGTCACGTTATAGACCATAAGGTTAAGCAGGAGAAAATGACTAAATGATGAAGAGCGATTTGCATACTCACACCATTTATTGCGACGGCAAAAATTCGCCTGAAGAAATGGTTGTTTCGGCTATCGAAAAAGGGCTTGACGAGATAGGGATTGCTACGCACTCATACTTTGATAACGGTATTGACAGTAACTGGTGTATTAAGCCGGAAAAAGTTGCCGATTTTCAAGCGGAAATATGCGCTTTAAAAGATAAGTATCGCAATAAAATAAAGGTGCTTTGCGGGTTAGAAAAGGATGTTTTTTCTTCGCAAAGTAGTGCTGGGTTTGATTACGTAATAGGTTCGGTGCACTATTTTATGGTGGACGGAAAATATTATCCAGTAGATTATAGCCCCGAGCATTTTGACCAAGTCGTAAACGAGGTTTTTGGGGGCGACTATTATCTTGCAGTGGAAAATTATTACAGCTTAGTTGCTAGCGTTATGGAAAAAACGCACGCGGATATTATAGGACACTTTGACTTGATTAATAAGTTTAATAAAGACGGCTGTCGTTTTGATGAAAATTCTTCTAGGTACGTTAAAGCTTACGAAAAAGCACTTTACACCCTTTTAGAATATAAAAAACCTTTCGAGCTTAATACCGGAGCGATTAGTAGAGGTTATCAAAATAAACCCTACCCGAATACAAGGATGATTAAAGTTATAAAAGAAAATGGCGGGGAAATTATACTAAGCTCTGATAGTCATTCAAAAGAAAACATTGCTTTTGAATTTGAGAAGTGGAAAACACTGTTGTAGGAGAAAATTATGGCGATATGGCTTAACCAAACATTTTTTGAATTTGATAAATGGTTTTTTGAATTTTTTCATGCGCTTGCAAAAAGTTGTGGAAATTTTTTAACTCCTTTTTTTAAGTTTATAACCTTTTTTGGCGATAAAGGCTTAGCAATGATTATTTTGGGCGTTATTTTATTGCTATTTTCTAAAACCAGAAAAAGTGGTTTGACTGTGCTACTTGCTATCATATTTGGGTCTATAGTGACAAACTTAATATTAAAAGATACTGTTGCTAGAGTTAGACCTTATAACGAGAGTGAAATTTATAGAGAGTTTTTTGAGTTTGTAAATTATAAAAAGTTCAGCTCTTATTCTTTTCCGTCTGGACATGCAACGGTTACGGCAACGACTATGACGGCACTGTTTTTAAGTAATAATAAAAAGTGGAGCTGGCTGTGTTTAGTTTTTGCTTTTTTAATGGGGTTGTCGAGAATATACTTGACCGTTCACTACGCATCTGACGTTTTAGGTGGACTATTGGTTGGTGGACTTGCTGGTACGCTTGCTTATTTATGTATATCATTATTATATAATAAGGTTATATATAGAAAAGATAACGCATTTTTAAGATTTTTTAAAAATGCAGATTTAATAGTTTTTATAAAAGAAAAAATTAAAAAAGGCTAAAAATAATAAAAAAGCTTAAAAGAACCGCTGTTGGCGGTTCTTTTGTCATAATTTGTCGTATTACCGCATAAGTATAACTATTCTTTTTTGGGGGAAAAGCTTATGCGTGACGATATAGAAAAACGAATATTAAAGGAAGCGGAATATATCGCGGAAACCAAGTCCACCGTTCGTCAAACGGCGAAAGTGTTCCATTTTTCCAAGTCTACCGTACATAAAGACGTGACGGAACGTCTCAAATTTTTAGATTATGACCTTTATAAATGCGTTAAATCTGTTTTAGAAATCAATCTAAAAGAACGACATATTCGCGGTGGTGAAGCAACTAAACGCAAATATTTACTTAAAAAAAATTGACAAACTTTTCGATTTAATGTAAAATAATACTATAAAATACCTAAACTAAAAGGTACGCCTGATAGCAAAGGAATGGATATTTTTTGGAATTAGCAAGACGTATTGGTCTTGATAACTCACGTCCCGCCTTTGTCTATTTTGTGGCAAGGGCGTTTCTTTTTTAAATCGTATAAACATCGCAACTCTGCGTTACGTTCTGTGTTTTTTGGGTTGTGTACAAAAAGTACACGCCCCTACAAAATACTCACGTGCCTTGATTTGCTCGTTTCTACGTCTTAAAAACTTTTAAACGGATTATAAACTTCGTTATACTGCGTTTCTGCACGAAGCGAACAATCACAATGACCAGACGGTCTATCTCGCCTGTTCGTCCGTGCGAGCCTTGTCTAACTCGTTTATAAACCGTTTAATATCACAAAAAAGGAGAAAATATATGAAAAAACTTTTATCAATTTTACTCACGACTATTTTACTTTCAACCGCAGTTTTTACATTTGGCTGTGTTAAAGAGGCGGAAGAAAAAGTGTCGGTAAAATATTTTTCGCAAGCGAGTGATATGATACCCATGTTAAAGCAAGGTCAATTAAACATAGGATTACTTCCTGAGCCTGCTGCTACGCAACTGACAAAAGTTGCAAGCGTCAAGATGTGGTATAGAGTAGATTTACAAGGGCTTTATAATAAAGAAAGCAAGGCCTATCCGCAAGCGGTTGTACTAGTTAAGCAAAGTCTTATTAACACTTATCCAAATGTAATTGAAAGCATGGCTAGTTCTTTTGTGGATAACGTTAATTGGGTCAAAGAGAATACAGAGTTAGCTGTAAATGCGGTTAATTCTCATTTAGCAGAAGGAGTAACGCCGTCATTAAAAGCAGCTAATATTACCTCTGACGTGGTTGATAGATGTAATATTTATTGGCAAGGGGCAAGCGAGGCAAAAGACGCTGTAAAAGATTATATAAAAGACATTATAAACATTGAGCCCTCAAGTGCAAAAGAAGTTAACGACGACCTTTTCTATATGGGAGAAAGTGATGGGAATTTTAGTGGACAAACTATAAAAGTTGTTGCGCCAGATGGTGCGCCCGCGCTCGCTATAGCTAAGTTTATTAATAATAATGAGGATTTTGGAACGGGAAAGGATTTTTCATATTCGGTCGTTGCTTCTTCTAATATCGGCAGTTTTGTGCAAAGAGGAGAAGGCGATATTGTAATAATTCCCGTTAATGCCGCTACTAAGTTATATAAAGCAAACGCTTCGGATACTTACAAACTAGTTTCGGTTGTTACACACGGAAATCTTTACATTATGAGTACGGAAAAAATTGAGTCGATAAAAGATTTAAAGGGCAAGACCATTGGTGTAATTGGACAAGGTCTAGTCCCAGATTTAACTTTTAAGGCTATACTTAATAAACAGGGAATAACTACGAGAATTGCAGAATAAATGAAAATAAAAAGAGAGAAAGTATTAAACTTAATATTGCCATTGGTTAGTCTAACGTGTTTAGTGACCATTTGGGCGATTGCGGCTAGTGCTATAAATAGCGAATATATTCTTCCGTCGGTTAAAGATACGATGGAAAATCTAGTCATGCTTTTATTTAAAAGTGAGTTCTATAAAGCTTTTTTTAGTACGCTATTTAGAAGTTTTATTTCTTTTATAATATCCTTTAGCCTTGCTTTTATTCTTGCTTATATGACTTATAAAATAAAAGCCGTAAAAAGAGTTATTTCTCCTATAATTAGCGTTATGCGTGCACTTCCAACTATTGCAATTGTTTTATTGTTACTTTTTTGGACAAACTCTAAAATTGCTCCAATCATAGTAACCATGTTGGTAGTTTTGCCAACTTCATATACGCAATTTGAAGGTGCATTTTTCATTTTGGACACGACTGTAATTGAGGCGGGCAGAGTAGACGGCGCGAGTGAAAAACAGGTTTTTTTACACATTGAACTTCCTCTAATTATGCCGACTGTGCTTCTAAGTATTGGTAGCGGAATATCGTTAAACTTTAAGCTTATGGTGGCGGCGGAAGTTATTTCTCAAACCGCATATTCACTAGGTTATTTATTAAACACCTCAAAGGTATATTTTGAGATAGCAAAAATGTTGGCAATAGTTACTGTTACCGTCATTTTTGGCGTATTAACTGAAGCCGTTTTTAACAAATTATCTAAAATTTCGGGAAATTGGAAATAAAAAATGCCGTAGTTTTACCACGGCAAAAATTTTAATTATAGTTTAAAAATTAACAACCGTATAATCGGTATCTTGCAGGGTGAAATCTTCACCCTGTTTTTTATTTGTATAAATTTCTTTTACACCGTCACTATCATATACTAAAAAGAACATACAATCGGGGTAGCGTTCAATAATACGGGTTATAAACTGATTTAATTCATTGCTTTTATATTGATATAAGCAAAGTGCGGTTGTAAACGCATCGTTTATTGCACCGTCAGTTCCAATAAGAGTGGCACTGCGAATTCCCGTTTTAGTAGGGTAACCGTCAAAGGGGTTTATTAGGTGGCAATATTTAATTTTATTCTTATCCGTATAAAATCTTTCGTAATCACCACTTGTCGAGACGGAAAGGTTTGGTCTATTTTCAACGTTTACTGTAAGTATGCTTTCGCCAGCTTTTTCTGGGTGCCTAATACCTAATGAGGATACGGAAAGCAGGGTTAGACTGCTACCACCAATATTGACGTAACCGGTAGTATGACCAGAATCTTTAAGTATTTTAGCAACCAAGTCCGAAGCGTATCCCTTAACGATGCCACCCAAATCAAGTTTGACGGAGTTGTCCGTCTTTTTTAAGGCTTTTTTCGAGTAATCAAATTGAACTTTATTAAAATCGCAAAGTGCAACAGTTTCATTAACTTGCTCTTCTGTTGGCGGAGTGAAGTTTGCGGTAAACTTATACGGAGAAAAGTCCCAGAGTTTTACTAATGGATAAATTGCAGGATTATAATAACCATCGGTAAGTTGATAAGCAAGGCTGGCTTTATGTAATACTTCCGCATCTTCTTTAGATAGTTTATTGAACTCAGTATCAGCTGGCGCTTGGTTGAACTCGTATATTAAAGAAGAGGTTTTATTTGCGTCAAATCTATTTTCTAAATTCAATAGTGCATTCTTTATTTCATCAATGGTTTTAGCGTTGATAGCGGAGTCGTGGGTTTCAATGTGAATGGCAGTGTTGAAGTAAGAAAGGTCTAAAATACCTCCCTCATTTTGTTTGCATGCGCAACAGGATATTAGAATAATGAGCGCGGATAAAACTGATAAAAGTTTAAGCGTTTTTTTCATGTTTACTCCGATAAGCCGTTTGTCTATTAATATTATATATAAAATTAGTTTAAAAATCAAATTTATATTGACAAAGTTCGTGCGCTTTGATAAAATAATAATCGAATTTTGATTTTATCGGTTTTATGCCGATATGGGGACGGAAAATGCCGAGATACAAAATAGCAGACGTAGTTTTTAACGCAAAATTGTTATATAAATTCACGCCTGCCCTTTGTAAAAATTATGAATATAACGGGGAAGAACAACCGGCTTTTACTGCGGTTATAACATCTGAAGATATTCAATACGAAAAGTCGCTTGCGCCAGAGTATCCAGAGGATTATTTAGAGAGCCTTGTATTATTTAGAAAGCTATGTGATTACGTTTTAAGCGAGGCGGATGGAATAATTTTTCATAGCAGTGCAATAATGGTGGATGGCGAGGCGTATTTGTTTACAGCACCTAGCGGGACTGGTAAATCCACACATGCACGGCTTTGGAGAGAAGTGCTTGGTGAAAGGGCTATTATGATTAATGATGATAAGCCCATAATTCGATATATAGACGGTGAATTTTACGTGTACGGAACGCCGTGGAACGGCAAGCATAGATTAGACACTAACACCAAGGCTAAAATAAAGGCTATTTGTAAAATTTATCAAGCGGAAGAAAATACTATTTCTAAGGCTAACGTCACGGAAATGTTGATTACTATACTAAACCAAACTATTCGTCCTACGGAATTAAATAAAATGGACAAATTGCTAGGCATAATCGACAAGATGCTTACGAGTGTGAAATTGTATAACTTAGGTTGTAATATTTCACGAGAGGCGGCGGAACTTTCGTATAATGTAATGAGTAAAGGAGAGAAGTGATGAAAATAAGGCAAGGATTTATTTTGCGCGAAGTTGCTGGAAACTTTATAGTGGTTGCAGTTGGCAGTGCGGTAAAAGAATTTAACGGCGTGATAAATCTTAACGAAACGGGCGCGTTTTTGTATAAGAAACTGCAAAACGGTGCGGAAGAGGAAGATTTAGTTCAAGCACTGCTCGCTGAATACGACGTAGATGAAAATTTAGCTAGAAAAGACGTTAAAGCTTTTATAGAAAAGATACAAGGGGCAAAGTTACTAGATTAAGGAGTTTACAAGCGATGGAAATGCGTGGTTTTGACAATAAAAAATATTTGGAGATGCAGTCTGCAAAAATTTTAGAGCGAATAAAAATGTTTGGTGGCAAACTGTACTTAGAATTCGGCGGAAAACTTTTCGACGATTATCACGCATCTAGAGTTTTGCCTGGTTTTGAGCCTGATAGCAAAATTAAGATGCTTTCCCAACTGAAAGACCAGGCGGAAATTTTGATAGTAATCAATGCAAACGACATTGAGAAAAACAAAAAGAGAAGCGACTTAGGAATAACTTACGACTTAGACGTGTTAAGACTTATCGACGTGTTTGTGGATAAGGGATTTTACGTTGGCAGTGTAGTACTTACAAGGTATGCGTCTCAGCCGTCGGTAGAGGCGTTTAAAAAACGTCTTGAAATTCGTGGCATTAAAGTTTACAAGCATTATGAAATCGAAGGCTATCCGTCGGAAGTCGAAAAGATAGTTAGTGATTCTGGATATGGAAAGAACGAATATATAGTTACTACTCGTCCGCTCGTAGTTGTTACAGCTCCTGGTCCAGGTAGCGGAAAGATGGCAACTTGTCTTTCCCAACTTTATCACGAAAATAAGCGCGGGATAAAGGCGGGTTACGCTAAATATGAAACCTTTCCTGTGTGGAATTTAGCTTTAAATCATCCGGTAAATGCCGCTTATGAGGCGGCAACAGCTGACCTTAACGATATGAATATGATAGACCCATTCCACCTAGAAACGTACGGAACTATGGCTGTTAATTATAATAGGGATATTGAAATATTCCCGGTGCTTTCAGCTATGCTTAACAAAGTTTTAGGCGAATCGCCGTATAAATCTCCTACAGACATGGGTGTTAATATGGCGGGGTATTGCATAGTGGACGAACAGGTTGTTGAAAAAGCGTCAAGGCAGGAAATTATACGCAGATATTATTCCGCGCAACTAGACGTTTTGAAAGGCGTTATCGGTAAAGAGGTTATATCTAAACTTGAGATACTTATGCAAAGGTTAAGAATCAGCATCAGCGATAGAGCGGTGGTTAAGCCAGCGCTAGAGATGGTGGCTAGAACGGGTGGGCCGTGCTGTGCTTTGCAAATGACAGACGGCACCTTGGTTACCGGTAAGACGGGGAATCTTTTAGGTGCTAGTGCGTCGGCTCTCTTAAACGCGTTAAAAGCACTTGCTGGAATTGATGATGAAATAGATATAATATCTTCAAAAGTTATAGAGCCTATTCAAAAACTAAAAGTAAATCATATGGGTAGTATAAATCCCAGATTACATACGGACGAAGTGTTGTTGTCGCTTGCGGTAAGCGCGGCAACTAACGAAACTGCGAAGCTTGCGTTAGACCAGTTAGGGAAGCTTAAAGACGCACAAATGCATTCTTCGGTAATACTTTCTGCCGTTGATGAAATGACGCTTAAAAAGTTAGGCATAAACGTAACTTGTGAGCCAAAAAGGCAATAATTGCCAGTACAAGTTATATTTTTAAGGGCAAAAGAAATAAAATAAGCATTGACAATAGCACTTTATTGTGCTATAATTTTGTTAAATATGAGTTATTCATATATATATTAAGTTTAAAAGAGGAGAAAGACTATGGGATTATTTTCAAAACTTTTCGGTAAAAAAGTTAAAAAGAATGAAGCGGTGGCAACTGCTGTAGTTAAGGAAGCACCAATTCAAGAAAAAAAGGTTGAAAAGAAAGCAGATTCAAGTATAGATAGTAAGCGCCGTATTCCTTTTACAGATAAAATTGGGAATATGGATGAAAAAACTAAAGAATACATAAATGCCATAAACAATAAATTTAAGAGTTTGAGAAATATCAATATGCGCGTATCATCAAGAGGCGTTTCTTACCGTAATGGAAGAGAACTTATTGCTAAAATGACTATTCGTGGAAAAGCGCTTAAGCTTCACTTGGCATTAGACCCCAAAGCCTTTGATGAAAATATTTATTTCCAAAAAGATTTATCAAACGTTAAAACGCACGTTGAAGTTCCTTTTACCGTTAAAGTTAAGAGCGATAGAGGTTTTAAGAATGCGTTAAAACTTATCGATGCGCTTATTGAAAATAAAGGCATTGAAAGTAAGACCCGTTTTGTAAAAACAGACCTCGTCGGTCAATTAGTTAAATAAATTAAAAAAATCATGAAAAGAGAGCGTCGCTCTCTTTTTTGTCTTTATTTGGCATTTTTTACTCAAAAACGCAATAAAAAAATAACGATAGGAAAAAAATCCCAAAAAAATTAAAGAATTGGTGCATAAACTGTTGACAAATTAATTTAAGTGTTTATAATAAATGTTAGCACTTGAGTAATGAGAGTGCTAAGAGTATACGGAGGTGTTTATAATGAAGGTTAGACCTTTATTCGACAAAGTAGTAGTCGAGAGTTTAGAAACAGAAGAAAAGACTCAGAGTGGATTTATTCTCCCGTCAGCGTCACAAGAAAAACAACAAATGGCTAAAATTGTTGCGGTGGGACCTGGTGGAGTTATAGACGGTAAAGAAATAGTAATGCAAGTTAAGGTAGGCGATACTATACTTTACTCTAAATATGCAGGTAGCGAGTTTAAGGTGGATGGAAAGGAATTAACTATTATCCGCCAAAGCGATATTCTCGCTATAGTTGAATAATTAAGGAGGGCAAAACAATATGGCTAAACAATTGAAATACGGCGAAGAAGCTAGAAAAGCTCTTCAAAAGGGTGTAGACATCCTTGCTGATACAGTTAAAATCACCTTAGGACCTAAGGGCAGAAACGTAGTATTAGAAAGAAAATTCGGTGCACCGCTTATTACTAACGACGGTGTTACTATTGCTAAAGAAGTTGAACTTGAAGATGCATTTGAAAACATGGGCGCGTCAATGGTTAAGGAAGTATCAACCAAAACTAACGACGTTGCAGGTGATGGAACGACCACTGCGCTTATCTTAGCACAAGCAATGATAGGCGAAGGCTTAAAGAACGTTGCAGCAGGCGCAAACCCCGTTATTTTGAAAAAAGGTATTGCGGGTGCAGTTTCAGTTGCGGTTGAAGAGCTTAAAAATATTAGTAAACCTGTAAAGGATAAAAACGATATTTGCCAAGTAGCGTCAATTTCTGCTGGTGACAACACCGTTGGTGAACTTATTTCTGAAGCAATGGAAAAGGTTGGTAAAGACGGGGTTATTACTATTGAAGAAAGTAAGACTATGAAAACCGAACTCACCACCGTTGAGGGAATGCAGTTCGATAGAGGTTATGCATCAGCTTACATGGTAACCAATACTGATAAGATGGAAGCCGTTTTAGAATCTCCAGTAATTTTAATTACCGATAAAAAGATTTCATCTATTCAAGAACTTCTCCCCGTAGTAGAGCCTATCGCTCAACAGGGCATGAGACTTCTTATCATTGCAGAAGAAGTAGAGGGTGATGCTTTAGCAGCACTTGTTGTAAACAAACTAAAAGGCGTGTTCAACTGCGTTGCAGTAAAAGCACCTGGTTTTGGTGATAGAAGAAAGGCTATGCTTGAAGATATAGCAATTCTTACCGGCGGTACGGTAATTTCTAGTGAACTCGGTTACGAATTTAAAGACGTAACTATGGATATGTTAGGTCGCGCAGGGACCGTAAAGGTTGATAAAGATAATACAACTATTATAAACGGTGCAGGTAATCCCGCTAAAATCGAAGGCAGAAAGCAAGCTATAAAAGCGCAAATTGCTGAGACTACTTCTGATTATGATAGAGAAAAATTACAAGAACGTCTTGCTAAACTTGCAGGTGGTGTTGCGGTTATCAACGTTGGTGCTGCAACTGAAATCGAAATGAAAGAAAAGAAGCTCCGCATTGAGGACGCTCTTAACGCAACTAAGGCTGCCGTTCAAGAAGGCATTGTTCCTGGTGGTGGAATTGCACTTATTTCTACTATTAAAGCTTTGGAAAAATACGTTGCAACTCTTGCTGGTGACGAAAAGACTGGTGCGGAAATCGTATTAAAGGCTGTTCAAGCTCCTTTAAAACAAATCGCGCTCAATGCTGGACTTGATGGTGCTGTTATTCTTAACGAAGTGTTAAAGGCAAACAAAGCAAACTATGGCTTTAACGCGCTTACAAATGAATATACCGATATGGTTGAAAGTGGAATTATTGACCCGACTAAGGTTACAAGAACTGCATTAGAAAACGCAGGTTCTGTTGCGGGCGTATTCTTAACCACCGAATCAGTAGTTGCAGATATTAAGGAAGAAACTCCTCCTCAAATGCCTGCTGGCGGAATGGGTGGAATGTACTA
>JAZNMA010000032.1:0-3420 GCA_045579345.1 Christensenellaceae bacterium
ACCTATCATGTATAGCAATCAACAAGCAGGTATAGCGATTATTACATCGTCAGGAAATATTTATCTACATACTACTACTGCTATTCCTAATTGTTATATTGCACCATTTAGTTATCAACCAAAAGGAAGTCTATAAAAGGATAAATTATGCATGGTATAGATATTAGCAATTGGCAAGCTGGAATAGTGCCTAGTGAACTTGGAATAGATTTTTGCATTTGTAAAGCTACAGAAGGTTTGGGATATGTAGACCCAAGTTGCGATGGTTTCATTCAGAACTGTATAGAGAATAATATTCTTTGGGGATTCTATCATTTCGCACGTGAGAATGAACCTGAAGATGAAGCACAATTCTTCTACGATAACTGTTTGAATTATTTCAATCACGGTATTCCAGTTCTCGATTATGAAACGCAAAATTATGATAATGTCGAGTGGTGTGAAAGGTTCGCACAAAAGCTATTCGATTTGAGTGGTGTTTGGTGCATTATCTATCTTAGCGCTTCACGTTGTGGAGAATACGAAAATTCATGGTTGCCTGAAAGGTGTGGGTTGTGGGTTGCAGGTTATCCACAACCTTATACCGACTGGATTGAATCTAGAATGCCTTACAATACTTATCCGTTTACCGTGGTAACAATGTGGCAATTCACTAGCTCGCTTAAACTTAATGATTGGAGTGTTGACGGCGATATCGCATACATGGATTCAGAAGCATGGCATAAATATGCTAACTCTTCAGGATATCAGCCTGAACCACCTAAACCACAGCCAATTCCAGAAAAGTCGATTGACGATTTGGTTTTGGAAGTTCTTTTGGGAGAATACGGTGACGGTGAAGATAGACAACGTATGTTAGGCGATAAATACGATGCAGTACAAAGTAGGATTAATCAACTGTATGATATTGCAGATGAAGTTATTGAAGGTAAATGGGGTAACGGATGGAATAGGGAACAATCTCTAAATGGTGCTGGTTATCCTTATGAAATCGTTCAACGTATTGTCAATGAAAAACTAGCTTGAAAATGGGCTGAATCCGTTGACTGGAACGGTTGTTAGAAAGGAGGTTGTCATGGATATGAATTCCGTTGTCGCTGCAATTGGTAGTGTAGGTTTTCCTATAATTGCATGTTGTGGTTTGTTTTACCTTTATAATGAAACTATAACCAAAATTACTAACACGCTTGACCTGCTAAATAAATCAGTAGAATTGTTAGCAGAAGAATTAAAGAGAAAAGATAGGGAGGATTGATATGGAAATACCTGTTACTGTAATTTTCTTTGTATCATGTTTTCTAGCACTAGCATTAATTGCAGTTACTTGTGTAGTAATTGATACTGCTATGGATGTAAAGTATTATTATCATTGGAAACAAAATGAATTTAATAATCAGATGCATAATATGGTAGATGATATTGTTGATGAAAAGGTGGGGGAATATATTGAAGATAAAACTAACCTAGGTGGGGGGATTTAAGGTCTTTAAAAATTGCCCTGGGTATTGTCAGCAAAATTTTTCCTATAAGCGCTCGCAAATGCGGGCGCTTTTTTCTATTACCGCTAACACGAGCGCACGAGCGTACACGTACATTTGTTCGTATAGAATACTCTATCCTAACGGTAGAATAATCTCACTTGAGGATAATATGCTGACGGTAGAATAATCTCACTTGAGGATAATATGCTAATAGTAGAATAATCTCACTTTAGGATAATATGAACGTATGAGCAGATATTCAAATATGATTATCGTGTTACGAAACGTTTGAAACGTAATACTAATTGAATATGAGCATTTCAGTTGTAATTCAAAATCTCGTTTATGGAAAAATTGTGTGTTATCTAATGATGAAAAAATAGTCATATTAAAAACGAAAACGTATGAGCGATTATTCATATGTTTTTTGTACCGTTTGACCTGCGAAAACGTAAAACGGAATACAGCCAAACGCAACAACTAGTTACAAAACCGCAGGTCAAACGCTATGCTATGCTGCTATCAGCACCTAAACAAATGAATAGCGCATCGCGGGATGATATGCCTGAACTAGCCATGAAGCCTATATGGAGAATGAGACAGAAACGGTCGGCGCGAAGTCGAAGAGGTCGGACGGCATTGCATGGAGTAAGGGAGTAAATGCACCTCGTAAAGAACGAAAGCAAAAGATACCGCGAGACAAGACAACACAAGCAACGAAAAAAAGAAAGCAGGAACGATAAATGACTAAACTAGGTTTTGAGGTTCGAACCTTTTACAAAGATTCGTTCTACGATTCATCGGTTTTATACGAAGCTGAAGATGCTAAAACGGCTTTTAAATATGCTTATTCAGATTTTAGGTATGATGCACGTCATAACAACGAAATAGAGTTTATAGAGCTTGTATCGTTCGTATTCGGCGATTATCAGAACACCAACGAAGTCATGTACATAGCTTTTTCTCTGAAATATTAGGTATCAATCGGCGAACAATAAGTAACCGATTAAAGACGGTCAAACGACCAGAAAGTAGGCGATTAGAATGACGAAGAACAACGAGCGCAAAAGCATGGTTAAAGGTATGATTATTGATACCGTCAATCAATCATTCGAGCAATTCGAGATTGAAACGTCTTATACTCGCTCAATTGACAAAGCGGTGAAATTTGCAACTGCTCAATTGAACGCAGACAAGAAACCTGAAATCGTTATCACGGTGCAGGAAATCGTAAACGAGAAAACGCAGCGTAAAGCATGGAACAATGCAGCTCTTTACCTCGAAAGCGAGACAATGACTTTTAGTGAAGATGAAGCTAAAGAGCAAGCTAAAGAAAATCAGACGATTGTTAAAGGCAAGCTTTACGTATACTTCACCAACGTTTTCTACTACGACGTAGACACTAGTGAATACGGTGTGAAACAGTTCAGTTGGTCAACTGGTAGGCTTGAGACGGCAAAAGACGCACGCGCTATGATTTGTATGCGCTTCGAAGAAATCGAAAAGCAGAAGCCTATCGCAATTGACGTTTACGAAAATCAACGTGGATATAAGCGTTCAGAAATGGATGCTTTCTATATCATCGACAATGACCGAATCGAACGCTGCTACAAGGTAGCAAACGAAGATTAAGGCGATTCTAAAGCCGTTAGGCGGTGTTTAAACCGCCTAACGGCTATTTACTCAAGACAAGACAAAACAAGCCGTTACAGAGCATGAGGTGACTTACAATGGCAAAGACGATGAATATAAACGGTGTAGAATTTGAAGTCATAAAGACTAAGAAACTTAACCCACAAATTCACGCGACTTTTAATAAATTGCTTAACGGTGAACGCAAGGCATTAAATGACTGTTACGAAAAACCTAGTAGACTTAAAGAAAAGATTTACCTAGATTGGCTAGATTGGGCAATTGATAGCGGTTGCGTAGACTGTTT
>JAZNMA010000033.1:0-1932 GCA_045579345.1 Christensenellaceae bacterium
CTCGCAAGGCTCGTCTGTGATTAAACTTTTTGATATGACCGTTGCTACTACTGGTATTAACGAACAGCAAGCAAAAACAAACGGCATAGAATACGAAAAGGTTATTCTAACGCAAAACTCACACGCTGGCTATTATCCAGGCGCAACTGCAATGACGGTTAAACTCATTTTTGAAAAGGCAACTTATAAGATTTTAGGTGCGCAAATTGTTGGCTATGACGGTGTTGATAAGCGCATTGACGTTATCGCAACGGCAATTAGAGCAGGTATGAAAGCCGATGAACTAAAAGATTTAGACCTTGCTTATGCTCCGCCGTATTCTTCTGCAAAAGACCCCGTAAATATGGTAGGTTTTGTTGCTGAAAATATCAAAAACGGCATAGTTAAGCAATTTTATTATGAAGATATTCCGTCTTTAAGAGAAAGAAAAGACCTGATTTTGCTTGATACTCGCACACCTTTTGAATATATGCGTGGACACGCTGACGGATTTATTAATATTCCGCTTGACGATTTAAGAGAGCGTTTAAGTGAACTTGACAAGTCTAAAAAAATCTACGTTATGTGTCAAAGTGGCTTGCGCAGTTATCTTGCAACTCGCATTTTAATGCAAAACGGCTTTGACGCATATAACTTTGCAGGTGGTTTTAGACTATACAGCAGTATCAAAAATGAAGAAAAGCTCTCCAAACAATGCTACACCTGTGGTATGGATAAGTAAATATTTAACATTAACAAAAGGAAAAAATTATGCCATTTTAAATAATAATACCAATTGTTTTAATTTTAATTCTTGCTATATACTTAAAAAATCCAACTACTCGTGGAAAACGTGGTGAGAATAAAGTTAAATGTGTTATAGGTGAAACAATTGAAAATGAACAATATGTTATTAACGATTTAATTATAACTAATGAGGGAAAGACTTCGCAAATAGACCATATTGTTATAAATCCACATGGTGTTTTTGTGATTGAAACAAAAAATTATTCAGGTGATATTTACGGGAATGAAAATCAAAGAGAGTGGACGCAAGTTTTGGCGTATGGTAATGTGAAAAATAAGTTGTATAATCCGTTAAAACAAAATTCAACACATGTTTATTTTGTAAAAAAAATTGTTGGAAGGCTACCTGTTCATTCCTTAGTAGTTTTTGTTCAAAACAATACTTATCATATTGAAGCAAATAATGTTATTCCTTTATCTTCATTAAGGAATGCGTTGCATCAAGGGGAAAATGTTTTAACAATAAAACAAATGGAAATGGCGTATCAAGCGTTGTTATCTAACAAAACTGAAATATCAACACAAGAGCATATACATAATATTAGAGAACAGCAACGAAATCTAGAAAACGGTATTTGTCCAAGATGTGGTGGCCAGTTAGTTTTGCGAAATGGAAAATATGGAGAGTTTTGGGGCTGTTCAAATTATCCCAAATGTAAATTTATTAAAAAGGATTAAATTTTAATATAAAAATAAAGAATATTTAGACTTTGTTTTAGGTCAAATAATATAAAAGCGAAAAAACTATAATTGTCTGCGATTTTGTAGACGATAGCGAACAATTAACTGATTTTATAAAGAACCTAACCGATAAATAAGAATTAGTATGATATTATGCTAAGTAAAAATAAATTGACATAAACGGCAAAAAATGATATAATTGCAAAAATGAATAAATACAAATGGAACCAGCTGACTGTAGAGAACGTTGGTTCCTTTATGCTTTTTAGAGGAAAATCTTATGGTTAGAAAAAAGAAAATCAAGCTTTCGACCACGCAGATTATATTGCTAAGCTTTCTCGTGACGATTCTAGTGGGTAGTGCGTTGTTGGCATTACCGCTAAGTTCCGCAGATGGCAAAGCAGTGCCGTATCTTGACGCACTTTTCACGGCAACAACTTCTACCTGCGTAACGGGGCTTGTTAC
>JAZNMA010000034.1:0-2003 GCA_045579345.1 Christensenellaceae bacterium
TTGAATTATGTCTATATTTTAAATTTTCGTGTCCTTGGATAAGTGAAGGATAATAATTTTACAAATTGGTTGTAAAATACGTCTTTTCGTTGGCTACCACTTGAGGGGATAAATTTTAGTGGAATATTTTCGGTGCTTTAACCGCTTGATAAATAGAAAGCAAAATATTTAATTTTCAACCCCCAAAACGGCAAAAAAGCCCCTTTATATGGGAAGCAAAATAATTTTTAACTTATGGGGTGCGGTTTACTTAAATAATTACCCCTTTAAGTAGAGAGATAAATTTTTTTGAGAAATGGTTGTAAAAAAGCCGTTTTCACTGCCTACCACTTGAGAAGATAAAAAATTTTTCAAAGAAATTTTAAGAAACAAGCAAAAACACCCCTGCAAATAGGAGTGCAAATGTCCATTAATAGTAGAGGGTAAAAAAATTTTAATAATTGCCCATAACGTTTTCGCTAAAAATAACCCCTTTTAGTGAAAGGGTTAAATAAATAATTTTAAGGAGGTGATGCCTATGTGCTAACTAAAAAGGCAAAGTAGATGTGCCTATAAACACTCTGCAAATAATAAAATTTAGGAGGAAAACATTGAACAAATTAAAAACATTTATCTTTTACGACGAGTATTTAGACGCTCTAAATACCCTATCAGACGAAAAAGCAGGACGTATGATTAAACGAATTTGCAAGTTTATTTATACCAACGAACCGTTAGAACAACTTACCGAAGCGGATGAAAAATACGCTTGGAGTTGCATTGAAGAACTACTTACTGCCGACAAGGAATTTGAATCAAACGGAACCATACCACGTACGCTAATGCGCGACAGAAAGTATTTTTACTTTCAAGAAAACTTCTACCTTGCTTTAGATTTAATGACGGATAGCGAGTGCGCAGCTTACATAAAAGCAATATGTGCGTTTATGTTTTTAGGAGAAGATAAGCCTAAACTTAAACCACCTATCGATGCGTATTTCAACATAGCAAAGCGTAAGTTAGAACTTTCAAAGATTCGAAAAACAGCTGGAAGCAAAGGCGGTAAAACCAAGAAAACCGTTGACGTCTCTCCTACTGAAAGCGAACCTATAACGATTGAAAAACTTAAAACGGAGTTTAATCTTTACGGAAACTTAAACGAAAACAATCCAATTTTACAAGGCGTTGACCTTAACAAATTAAGAGAGTTTATTCTAAATAATAGCAACGTAAAGACTCAATCAACGTACCGAATCGTAGAAAAATTTAGACAAGCAAACGGAATAACAACGTAAAAAACTTGCAAGCAAAAGGTTTGTCCACTGCACCAAATTAGCCAATTTTATAAAGCAGGATAAGGAAATGCACCAATTGGCAATTTCGTAGTTTTAGGAAGCAGGTAAAGAGAATTGCCATAATCTACTGATTTTTGCCAATTCTGCCCACTTCCTAAGAACAATCGGGAAGCCCGATTTTCGCTTCATTAATTATAACGACTTCTCTACCCTTTTTGGTAGCAGTAAAAAATTCTTTTAAAATATTTTCAAATTTTTTCTTAAAAGTGCTTGACTTTCTTTCTTGGATATGATAATCGTGTTAATACGAGAAACGTTTGGAGGTAAGAAAGTTTATGAAAGGCTTAACAGTTGAAGAAGTAATTGAATATCAACGCACTCATCCGTACAAAAAACAAGTTTACGGCAAATGGGGAAATCTTAAATACCAATACTTAAAAGATATTGGTGTAGATTGGACGATTATAGACTTGCCTACCCTGCTTCACGCCACCGATAAAGCTGCAAACGAGCTTTACGACGTTATGTATGAAAAGCTTTCTAATGAAGAGCGTTTCAAAAGAACGGGCGACTACATAAAAGACACCCAACTCGAAAACGAGAAAAAGCGTTTGATTGAAGAAGAAATCTTAAACGAAATCATTTACGTATTTTAAGGAGAAAATATTATGGAAAGAAAAGAAGATACACCTATTAGAGTTTCTAGAAGAAAGTACGAAGAAGTTCATA
>JAZNMA010000035.1:0-7201 GCA_045579345.1 Christensenellaceae bacterium
CGTTAAGGCTAAAGTCGCTACATGCCCCCTTCAAAAACTTAACTAGAAGCCGCCTTTTGCTACGTCTGGAACGTTAAAGCTAAAGTCGCTACATGCCCCCTTCAAAAACTTAACTAGAAGCCGCCCTTTGCTACGTCTGAAACGTTAAGGCTAAAGTCGCTACATGCCCCCTTCAAAAACTTAACTAGAAGCCGCCTTTTGCTACGTCTGGAACGTTAAAGCTAAAGTCGCTACATCAGAAAATCACAATACAAAAAAATAAAGACTGCGTTTTCGACGCGGCGTCTAATTTGCCCGTCTTCGCAGTCTTTACTTTCTATTTAAATTCTCTAGAGAATGTTTAATAGCTAATTTAAATCAATATCAATTTTAGTTTCGTTTTGAGTATACGCCGTTCCTACTGACGTTGTACTAAACGCCTTCCCGTCTGGGTCAAGTATTATCTGTTGGTTAATAAAAGTATTCATTGCCGTTTTAATTTCGCTCTCGGTCAAGTTAGCTTTCGGATTCGGTATCTTTAAATAGGTTGTACGATTCTTGGTCTGCTCGTCCTCTATTATTGTATAGTCTAATCCAACTGCCAATTCAGCTGAACTTGTTATACTGTCTGCCATTTTTACACTTCCTTTTTATTCTGGTATTTTAAATGTTAATGTCTTTGAAACTGTACCTGTTACAAAATATATACTAGAATTTACATTATAACTTTCTTGCGTAATATCATTGACTTCTACATATGCTCTTACTATTAAGCCGTCTTCGGTTAAACTGTTTTCATTTAGTCCTGTGATTGTATAAAGATTTATGTTCGGTGTTACAAGATTTGCGCCTACATAATATGTATAGTATGGATACGGAATTAAAATTTTTATTCTGCCGTAACCTTTATTATCTCTTTCTTCATAGTCTGAAAGGTCGTAACCGCTTAAAATTTCGTAACTTCCAGTATTTAAAATATTTATTTCCTTTGTTATGTTTATTGCTTCTAATGTATCGTTACTTAAATTCATTATTCTTTGGATAGCTTCTTTATAGTTGTATTCTGTGCGGTCTGGGTTAAATTTAAAATTTTTGTTTATTGTAACTGTTGTATTATTAGTCACAATATCAATTTGTTTAATGCCGCCATTGTACATTTTTCAACACCTACCCAGCAAGTTCTTCGTTCGTGCTAATGTTCGTAACACAGATTGTATCGTTGTAAGTGTTGCGTGAAAGGCTTGCCATTGCGCGTGCCGCGTCATTAACTTGTTGATACGTTGCATTACGGTTCGCAATACAGCTTTTATTTAAATTCGTTTCAATGTCTTTGCCGAGTGCGTCGGTTGTTACAATAACAATTTTTTCAACCTTGCCAATTTGTGTATCTGCCGCCATTTCCTACACCTGCCTAAAAAATAACGGTTTTATCCGTCGTCACGATCTGAACACGTTTAATTCCAGTCCAGTCAAAGCCATTTTTGGATTTCATTTTTGTTGCCAATGTTCCGCCTTTATTAGCGTTAAATTCTTTGCACTTGCGGCGGATTTCCTCAATTTGGGCACCACTTGTAATGTTTTCGGGTTTAATACCGTCAATCGTGATATTTAACGTGCTTTCGTCCGCAAAAAGATTTTGTACAATAAGTTTGCTTACTGCTGCCATTTTTTACACCTGCCCTATACTTCCCATTTAACGTCCATAGTATTTGTTAAACTGTCGGCGCGTCCATTCGCCAACTGTAAGAAAAAGTTCAAAACGTCGGTATTGTCTTGAAGGCTGTTATCGGCGTTCACCTTGCTAATCTGCAAGCTTTTCTTTCCTGCCGCCGTCGTCCCTTCTGGTGCCAAATATCCGTTCTCGTCCAATGCAACCTGTACTTTGGTTGTACCCTGTATGGCGTCGGTATAGCCTGTTTTTTCCATTGCCAATTTAATCACTCTCCCAATTAAATTTGTGGCTATATTATAAGATAAGAGACAAAAAAAATAAAGTGGCTAAAAATATTAATTTGACGCCATTTGTTGATTTTTTCTTGTTATGATTTCTTGTACGTTTTGTTATGATTTCTGTTATGTTTTGTATGATTATTTTAGAATTTATGTTTGATTTAACTTGAAAATATTTTGTTAGTTTGTTATAATTCAATCATAACAAATTTCAAGTTCCGAAAAGTCAAAAATTGGGGTAAATTTTCAAACAATTCCCCCTAAATTTGGGCTTTGATTATTACATTTGTTATAAAAATTTTTGAACATTGGGGGCGATTTTTAACGATTGAATTTTGTTTTAAAATTTTTAGAATGTAAGGAGGGTAGAATTATGGTTAATTTTGAAGGTGCTGACGGTACAAAATATTTTTTCTCGGTTTCTTCAGTTGATTGTGTTACATTTGATAAAGCTGATTTGCTGATTTGGTATCGCTCCGAAAATGGCAAGGCTGAATTTATTAAAATTAAAACTAAGTCCAAAAAATATGCTGAAGAAATTTTCAATGAATTTATCAAAAGTCTTTTTTAGGAGGTCTTAAAAATGTTGTTGTTTACTAAGCCAAATAATATGGCGGCAAGTCGGGTTATTATCCCGTTGTCCCGCGTTTTTGATATTTACGCTACAGATTGTGCTATCAATATCAATTATGATTCGGGCGAATTGGTTGAAGTGGCAGGAAAGTTAGAAAAAAAGATTGAAACTGTTAGAGTTACTTTTGATTCAGCTGATGAGGTCGATAAAATTTTTAGGCAGTTCTATAAGGCTGTAAATGCCAATAATCGTGCTTTTTATATCGGTAATGACGAAAAAAAAAATTGACGCCGTCTAGCGTCGAAGTTATACCTCCTGAAAAAATTCTCGTCGAAACTGAGGACGAAAATTTAATGTTAAATTTGTTAAGTTAGGAAGTGATTGAATGGAAAAACAACGCCAAATTCTGCAAGTTAAAGAGCAGGAATTTTATCAACAAATTAATCCAGATACTGGAGAGATTATCGGCGATATTAAAAAGGTCGATGTGGTAGTCAAGGAAGTACCACGTACCGGCTTCGCCATTACCTACCTTGCCACGATTATTAACCTGATTGATAACATCGGTAATAAAAAAATGCAGGTCGTCAAATACATTCTCAAAAATATGGATTCAAACAATAAACTCTCTGAAACCATTAGAGAAATTGCTAGCGGCTCTGGTTGTTCGCTCCAAACTGTCAATGCCACTTTAAAAACGCTTGAAGATTGCAAAATTATCGCTCGCAAGGTCGGTACCGTTATGCTCTCGCCTAAATTGGCGCACAAAGGCAACGCCAAAAAGGAACGTTATTTAATGGCTAAATTTTTGCAAATTGATTCAGCTGATAACGCTGATGAGACGTCTGATGACGATAACGAAACTGATAACGATTAAAAAAATTAATGATTGATTAAAAATTTCTCTCTTCGGTAAGTATTTCATAATACTTACCATTTTTTTTTATATATCCTCGTTTTTCAAGCCAACGAATATATTTCCTGCAAGTAGTGTCACAAATTCCAGTATCACGCGCAATATCTTTTAATAGTAGCGTTTCTTGGTCATGTATATACAGGTATTTATAGACTCTATCAGCAAATTTATTGACGAATCGCACAAAATCAACCCTCTTAAAATTATATTCTGGAAAAATAGAAAAGTCAAAAAGTACCTCAAAAAACTTAGTGAAATAACTGAATGTGCGCCAAAGGGGGGGGCGGGGCTCCCGTACGCCTTGAAGACTTCCTTATATATATGTCAAAACGCAAAAAAAAAAGCACTCCTAAAAGTGCGAATGTGCGACACGGGGGGGGGCTTGCAAACTCTATTTATTAAGCGGCGAAATTTTAGCCGTCTTTCTGTCCTCCAGTCTGTCCACGACGTGTGCGTATCTGCTTGACGTTGTAACGTCTGTATGTCTTAATGTCTCCTGTACTAACCTTAAATCTCTTGTTTCTTGATATAAATTAGTTCCGCAACTGTGCCTTAACGTGTGGCAACAACTTCCCTTTTTTTTCTTATCGACTGCTAACAAAATATGATTGACTGCCCATCTAATACCGTTCCTGCTGATTCTGGCTCCAAAAAATTTCTTGCTGTAGCCAATAAATGTTGGTGTTCCCTGTTCGTCTTTAGCTGGTTCTGGGCGATGGGCAATATAATCTTTTAAACAGTCCATAGTATCAGCGCACGGGTAAATATAACCGTCTTTGCCTTTACCGTGAATCAATATTGCATTACGTTCAAAATTAATGTCTGTATCGTTCATTCTGTAGATTTCAACTGTCCTGCAACCTTCAACCGCCATTAACATTACTATTGCTAAATCTCTCTTCGCCGTTTCATCAGTCCGCGCTTTAATACTTTCGCAAATTGTCTGAAGGTCTGCAAGTGTAAAAAAATCAAATTCTGCGTCGTCGTATACTGGCGGCTTCGGTTTAACATCTTCAAACGGATTTACTTCAACCATACCAAATTTTTTAGCTACAAAATAAAACGTCTTAGCAGCTGAAATTTTAAGACAAATTGACGCGGCAGAATAATTTTTAATGTTAGTCAAGTAGTGAAGGTACTGGAACGCCTCTAACTCTTGCACGTCATTAAACTCGTTATAACCGTTGTCTTTACACCAATTAAGATAGTTATCAATTTCCTCTGTGTAATGTTTCAATGTGTCCTCTGACGGTCTGCCGCCCGCTACAAAGTTTGGTAAACTGCTGAACAGTTGCAATTTAAAGTTACTGCACATCTTCAAAATCTCCTTTAACTGTTGATTTTAACTGTGCATATTATACTATATACTGTGCATTTTGTCTAGTGTGAACAGTAACGGATAATAAATATTTTTTAACTCTACTACCTTTTCTTCTTTGTCATCACGTCCACCACTTATCCAGTTAAAAAACATATCTGCGCCCGTCTTATATTTTCCCAACGGTTTACCTGCTTTAACTCGTGTATCAATAGCCGACTGGCAAGCGTCAATTAAATACTTCGCTACTTCTGGAAATTCTGTAATATCTAACTTTACTTGATTATAGCTTTCATACGGGCAGAAAAGGCAACCAATACGCTTTCGCCCTTCGTCGTAAAGCTTGCAGTAAGGTATGTTGTTTTGGAAGATATACCGCCAAATTTCGTGCGCCGTCCAGTCGATTATCAAATTTAAATCGTAACCGCCAAATTTATTTGGTGCAAATTTAGGGCGTCCTGCGCGTTTTCTTCCTTCCTCTGCTCTTATCCCTAAAACCTTTATTCTTCCCTCTCCGCCCGTTTTTAAATGTCTGTGGCAATATCTAATGTGTCGCATCGGCGGGAAACCAAATTTTATAATCAGTTCCTTCATATTGTCATTAGGATAATCAATATAAACTTCTGGGTAATATTCCTTTATGAAGTCTATGAGTGGCGGCGGCTCTATCGCCACGTAATTATGTACCGCGTTATATTTTACTCCTGCTCTTTTTATTAAATCGTACATTACAACAGTATCTTTACCACCACTAAAACAAACAAAAAAACCTTCAGGCGGTTCGTGAATCTGAAGGTCTTTTATTGCTTGTTCTATTTTTTCTTCGTACGTCAAAATAAATTCACTTCCTCTCCATACTCTCCACAATCATAACCATATTTTCTCAACCATTTACAGATTAAATGACGATGACAAAAACCAACTTTTTCATAACACACAAACACACAACCATTAAAAACTTTATAACAATTATCAACATTTAAAGTTTCCAGATAATCCATATAAATTTTTTCATATTCCGCTTCACTGATTTTACCATTTTTAAAACCAACTAACAATTCTTCTGAAGGAAACAACATAGAACACTTTTTACCGTCCCAAAATTTTGACCAACGACTTACACCAATAATATTTTTCTTCCCAAATTTTCTAATCAATTCTTTCAGATTTCCCCAATAGCTCGTATAAATCATTTCTCTCAATCCTTCCTAACCTAACCTAACCTAACCTTATTTTTTTTATCCTAACCGTTTTTCGGTTTTTACGTTTTTTAAATAGTGCACAGTGTCAAGGATTGCCCGCAGGGCAACCGCTGAAGGCGGCGCGTAGCGTCCTTGACACGTGCGCTAAACTGCGTAAAAAAAACCGAAAACAGATAAAAAAAAATCCGCTATTGTAATATAATCTCCCCTATACTGTGCTTTCTGCCGTTTTGGTTAGTTTGATTTGTTTGCGTTTTTCGACGGCGGGGCTTGCCACTTGATAGCAAGTCACGCCGTCGACGTTTACTGGGATTGTTAAGGGCTTGCCCTTAACGCTGGGGGGTTTGGGGGGATAAGTTCCCCCCAATTATATTTTATTTTAACTGCCGACAAAATTTTTTCGTTGTAGCGCGTAGCGCGTAGCCCGTTAGGGCGACAACGATAAAAAAATTTTGTAGACGAAAAAAAAATTTTCAGCGCGTAGCGCGTCCACCGAAGGTGGCAAAATTTTTTTTGAAGTCGTAGGCAGTTAAAACATCTAAATTTTTTGGGCGTCAATGTTGCTAATAAACTGTTAGGCAGTCCGAAGGACCTTTAGCCGCTTGCGGTGCCTAACAGTATTGGCAACATAGCACAAAAAATTCTTTGGGTGGGTGGGTGGGAAGTTTTTTTGAAAGTACCTGCAAGGCGTAGCCGTCCGCCTTCGGCGGTGCAGGTGCTTGAAAAAAAACTCGATGAAAAAATTTTGGTGCCTGGAACTGTGCCAAACATCTAAAGCAACATTCTAGGGCGGTGCCCATTTAGTTTTTTTTCGGCGTCTCCACAGCCGGAAATTTTTTTTGCCTGCCTGACTGTGCATAAGTTCTAAAAGCACCTTCTAGGGCGGTGCCCATTTAGTTTTGAAACACCAAAAAAATTGGGGACAAAAAAAAAGCCGAGAGGCTTTTTTTTGATTACATTTTTTATATAGTCTGGAGCGACGGAACGCGCCCCCCAACACCCCCAAAACAACAACCACCACAAACAACCACAACACCAACAAAATCAACAACCCCAAACCAACAAACCAACCAACCACCACAACAACCAAACAACCAACACAACCCCCAACACAACAACAACAAAACCAACAAACCAACCCCCCAACACCAAACACACACAACAACACAACACCCAACCACCACCAACAAACCAACCAACAAAACCAAACACCAACCCCCAAAAAACACCAACAACCCAACCACACACCCCACAACCCCACC
>JAZNMA010000036.1:0-2451 GCA_045579345.1 Christensenellaceae bacterium
GGATAGGAACTCCGCCATCTTGTTTGTCAGAAAGATAAGTTGAAAACTGCCGTTGTATCCATGAATTGGATTTTGAGCAAAACGGATGCCGAGGCACTATTGCTTTAAGAGCAAAAAGTGTACCGTAATTTATAGTATGCCCAAAAGAATGTCGTAGGTTTATAATGTCTGCCAATTTGTCTTGTGTTAAGCCTTGGAGTCCCCTAATGGGGTGTTTTTATGTATGTAACCCCTATCGCTTATATTCGTTGACTACAAAATTGATTATCCCTTATTCTTATTTGATAATGAAATAAAATAGGTATTAGTATATATTATGAGACCGAGCCAAAATTACTTTTGACTCGGCCTCATAATTTTTATTCGACTAATAACTGCATAGCATTTACAACGAACCAAGAGTCAAATCCAACAAAAGTATAAGGTTTGGGATTTGCGCCATCTTTCACAAGTTCTATACCATCACTATATGGTTTGTAAGACAAGACTTTGGAAATTCCCATTTTTACCTGCTTGTCACCTATGAAATATAAATTCTTGTTGGTAATAATAAAAACTCCTCTGCCCAAGTCATTTTGATATTGATATTCTATAGAATGTCCTTTGCTTGCTCCTACACGATAATACACTCCTTTGCAAACCCTCATACTTACACCGCTAGACCCGCCAACGTATCTACGACCTGTTTTTTCTTCGTAACCTTTTACATTTTGGAAAACCCATAGTAGTTGTTCCTTCTTTCCCAATAAAATAGGAAGATTTTTGACATTAAAACGTTTTTCAACTTCTTTGCCTTCTTGAATATCACGTAAAATCAATGATTGTATCAGTTTATGGTATGCACTACTGTTATATAGAGCAGCAGAATTAGATAAAGAGGAGTATCCAAGAAATTTACTGATTTCTTCTTCCTCGTTATTGTCAATAATGCCATCGGCAAGGTATTTGTTTATTTTTATAGATAAAACCAATAATAAATTGTCGTTTATGCTCGTAGAAACAGCATCATTAATTTTAACTTCTTGCATTAAGGTTTGATATTCCTTGATTTTTTCTTCGTCATCGTTCTGCAATATTAAGGACTCTGAGAAAAAATATCCCGCCCAAAAATCATTATAACGACTTGTGTTTAGTACTTCTTCTTTTAAATTCTCGGGGATAGAAAGAATAAAAGTCTTAAAACCTACATAATTAATAATGGGTGCTTTTTTATCTAATATATCGTTTAACGCATCTATTACAATTTTATCAAATTCTTTATCGCTTATGTAGCCGCAAGAGATAATATTTGCAAGTTCTTCCTTAGCTTCGTTATAATTTGTAAATGAAACTTTCGACTGATTTAAGAAAAATTTTTCGTTGAGTGTTTTTTTTATTTCTTCAATTGTAGCAAAATGCTTTTGTTCACACTCTTTATGTTTAGTGCTGAAAAGTCCTGCAGATTTGTGGCAATACTTACATTTCATAGCATTTTTTTTGCAAATATATATTTTTAAAGAAATTAAACACTGGTTGGATAACATTTTTATAAACTAATTGTTAAAGTATGTATTATTTGCTTCTTACGCCCCTAGTTGTGGGTTTTATATATTTGTTCATCGCATTGTCGATTTGCTTTTTTTCGTTAAAATTGACAACGCTCGCTTTTCGCAACCCACGCAGCACCACATTTTGCGGTGCTGCGCGTGACCTTTTGCTGCTCGCATTGTCGATTCTGATAGTAAAATTGACAACGCTCGCTTTTCGCAACCCACGCGGCACCACATTCTGCGGTGCTTCGCGTGACCTATTGCTGCTCGCATTGTCGATTCCGAGAGTAAAATTGACAACACCGCCTTATCGCGGCCCAAACGGTACGAGCTTCGCCCGTCCTTCGTTTGACCAACCGCTGTCGGCATTGTCGATTTTGTTTGCCGTAATTGACAACACTTGCCAACCGCAACCCGCAGGGCGTGACTACGCCACGCATCCTGCGACCTATTGCTGCAAGTATTGTCGATTCTCAAAAAAAAGAGGAACTCTCTTTTTTTTGAGAATTCCTCTTTTGTCTCATCGTGCGCGTGATAGGACTCGAACCTACACGTCGCAAAACACCAGATCCTAAGTCTGGCGCGTCTACCAATTTCGCCACACGCGCGATAAAACTTAGTTTTGTCTTCTCTTGAAGACTTTGCAAAGGTAGTGCTTTTTTTTGAATTTCGGCTACTCTTGTTCCGATATTTTGTCGTAATAGGCAAAAATAAGCTCTTTGGCTTTCTCTATCATTGTGTCACGGCCATTGTTCCAATCCTCGCTGGTTATGTCAATGCGATAGTCGGGTTCAATGCCGAACTCTGTATGGTTGCCCTTTGCATCGAGAATAGGGCATGCCGAGAAGCGTACGTTCCAGCCGTTGGGCAGTGTGCTGTTGAACGGCAGGCCGCTTCCGCCACCGGTTACGTCGCCCAGCGT
>JAZNMA010000037.1:0-10033 GCA_045579345.1 Christensenellaceae bacterium
ACCTCCTATGTTTAATTTGATTGTGTAGACTACTTTCTTATTTTAACATAGGAGGTATTTTTATGTAAAGGTTAACCTCTTTTTAACCACGGGACTATCCCGTGGTTTTCATATACAAAAAAGCGTGGATTTCTCCACGCAAATTTATGGAGCTGATAACCGGAGTCGAACCGGTGACCTCATCCTTACCAAGGATGTGCTCTACCAACTGAGCCATATCAGCAAATCGTATTTAATTGTCAAACGCCTACTTATTATATAAAATAAATAAACATTTGTCAATTTAAAAATACGAGTAAAATAAAAATTTTTAAAATTAATTTTTCCTACCGTGTATATTTATGTTTAGTTTAAGTACACGGTAGGAAATTTTTCTATTCTTCTACAGCATCTTCCCCCTGCTCTTCCGCTTCACTCTTAGGCGAAATCGCAATTTTAGAAACATTGGAATCGTCAATTCTCATAATTCTGACACCTTGAGTATCTCTACCTATAGTGCTAATGTCTTCAGCTGCTACACGAATTATAGTTCCGTTATTTGTTATTATCATTATATCATCGTCAGACGACACTAACTTAAGATTTACAAGTTTTCCTGTTTTTGCATTAAAGGTGCCGGCTTTCACGCCTTTACCGCCTCTTGATTGTAATCTATAATCGTCCGCAAACGACCTCTTACCGTAACCGTTTTCAGTCATTGTAATGACGTCATACCCTTCTCTAATTACAGCCATATCAACCACGTAATCGCCATTATTTAAAGTCATACTCTTTACGCCTTGAGTGTCTCTACCCATTGCTCGAACGTCATTTTCACTAAATCTTATACATTTACCTTCATGCGAAGCTATAATTACTTCATCTTGACCAGTTGTGAGCTGAACTGAAATCAATTCATCTCCCTCTACAATATTAATTGCAATCTTACCAGTCTTTCTAATATTTGCGAATTCACTTAATGCAGTCTTTTTAATAAGCCCTTTCTTTGTCGCAAGCATTATATAACCTTCAGTATTAGCTTTTACTTGAATCATTGCGTGTACTTTTTCATTATCAGCAAGCTGAAGAACGTTAACTATCGCCCTACCTCTAGCTGTTCTCGTACCTATTGGCAAATGATAACCTTTTAGACTATATACTTTACCCTTATCAGTAAAGAAAAGAATGTCATCATGAGTTGAAGCAATAAACATATTGTCAACAAAATCCTCTTCTTTAGGCTTATGTGCAGTGACACCCTTTCCTCCACGACGTTGCGTTCTATATTCCGCAACCGGGACTCTCTTAACATAACCGAAATGAGTTAAACTAACAACAACATCCTCAACGGGAATCATGTCCGCTTCGTCAATATCGCCGTAATCGTATGAAAGCTCAGTTTTTCTGGGTGAAGGATACTTTTCTTTTATAGCCTCCATATCCTTTCGAATAATTTCTTTAACTCTAGCTTCGTTTGCCAAAATATCTTTTAAATCCGAAATAGTATTTTCAAGCTCAACAAGTTCTTCGTTAAGCTTTTCAACTTCCATACTTGTTAAACGCTGTAAACGCATTTCCAGAATAGCATTTGCTTGCCTATCAGAAAGTAAAAATTCGTTTATAAGCGCAAGGGTCGCAGAATTTTTATCTTGAGATTGACGAATTATTTCAATAACTCTGTCAATGTTGGCGAGCGCAACAACTAAACCTTTAACAATATGTTCGCGCTCTTCTGTCTTTGCCAAGTCGTATTGGGTACGTCTTGTAATAACAGATTCTTGGTGCTTAATATAATGTTGTAAAATTTCCTTGAGACCTAAAACTTTAGGCTCGCCATCAACAAGGGCAAGTAAAATTATACCATCTTTAACTTGCAAATTCGTGTGTTTATATAAAGTATTCAAGACAACTTGCGCGTTAACGTCCTTTTTAAGGTCGATAACCATACGCATTCCATGTCTATCGGATTCATCCTTTATGTCGCTTACGCCCTCGATTCGCTTATCTTTTACTAGCTCTGCAATGTGTTTAATAAGCATCGCCTTATTAACTTGATATGGCAATTCTGTAACGACAATTCTTTCTCTTGTTCCGTTGTTAAACTCTTCAATTTCACATTTAGCACGTAAAACAAAACCGCCTTTACCCGTACGGTAAGCCTGTCTAATTCCAGCTCTACCCATCAATACGCCACCCGTTGGATAATCAGGCGCGGGGATATATTCCATCAATTCTTCCACTGTAATTTCTGGGTTGTCCATAAGAGCAATGCAACCGTTTAAACATTCCGCTAAATTGTGTGGTGGAATATTAGTAGCCATACCGACCGCAATTCCGTCTGCACCATTAACTAGTATATTTGGAATTCTTGAAGGCAAAACTACCGGTTGCATTTCCGTATCGTCAAAGTTTGGATAAAAATCGACGGTATCTTTATCTATTTCTTTTAGCATTTCATTAGCAAGCTTAGAAAGTCTTGCCTCAGTATATCTATATGCAGCGGCAGGGTCTCCGTCAACAGAGCCAAAGTTCCCATGCCCATCAACTAACGGGAAGTTTATTGAAAAATTTTGTGCAAGACGAACTAATGCATCATAAACCGAACTATCCCCATGTGGGTGGTATTTACCCAAAACTTCTCCGACAATTTTAGCACACTTTTTGAATGCTTTATCAGATGTTAAACCCATATCGTGCATTGCATATAAAATACGTCTATGAACAGGTTTCATGCCGTCCCTAACGTCCGGTATCGCACGTGAGACGTTGACCGCCATTGCGTATGCTATGAATGATTTTTTTACTTCATTATTAACTTCAACGTTGATAAGTTTAGTCTTTTCAAGCGTCGATTTAAATTCAGCAGAAAGCTCCGCACTAATTTCTCTTTTAGCCATTATTATATACCTTCCTTATCATAACGTTAAATATCTAAATTGGTTACTAGTTTTGCGTTTTGTTCAATAAATAACCTACGCAACTCGGGGTCGTCCCCCATTAAAGTGGTGAAAGTTTCGTTTGCTTCTAACGCGTCTTCCATGGTTACTCTAAGCATAGTTCTTGTTTCCGGATTCATTGTAGTCTCCCATAATTGCTCTGGGTCCATTTCACCAAGACCTTTATATCTTTGAATATCACACTTGCCTACTTCAGCAAGATAATCTTGTAATTCTTTATCAGAATATAAATACTTATCAACCTTATTTTTTGTCGCTTTATATAGTGGCGGTTGAGCAATATATACATGCCCTTTTTCAATGAGCGGTTTCATAAATCTAAAGAAGAAAGTTAAAAGCAATATTCTTATGTGACTACCGTCAACGTCAGCGTCGGTCATACAAATAATTCTGTCATAGCGTAATTTACTTTCGTCAAAATCCTCATGAATTCCACCGCCAAAAGCGGTTATCATACTCCTAATTTCTTCATTTTCCAAAATTCTATTTAGTCTTGCCTTTTCTACATTTAAAATTTTACCACGAAGAGGCAAAATAGCCTGAAATCTTCTGTCTCTGCCCTGTTTTGCACTTCCGCCAGCAGAATCACCCTCAACTATGAATATTTCACAGAATTCAGGGTTTTTATCAGAGCAGTCAGCAAGTTTACCCGGCAAGGTTGTAGATTCAAGTGCCCCTTTTCTTCTGGTGTTCTCTCTAGCAAGCCTTGCAGCCTCTCTAGCGCGTTGCGCTGTAATACATTTACTTAAAACTTCTCTAGCTTTGGTCGGATTCTCCTCTAAGAAAGTACCAAAATACTCGTTCATCGCCTTTGTAACGTAATTACGCATCTCGCTATTACCTAGCTTAGTTTTAGTCTGCCCCTCAAATTGCGGGTCTGTAAGCTTAACGGAAATTATTGCAATAATACCCTCTCTTACGTCGTCAGATGAAACTTTTTCATCTCCCTTAAAGACGTTTAACTTTTTACCGAAATCATTTACTATACGAGTCAAAGTATTCTTAAAGCCTTCTAAATGCGTACCACCTTCTTCGGTATTGATATTATTCGCAAACGCATAAATAATTTCATTATAAGTTTCAGTATACTGTATAGCTACCTCAACTTCCGTATCGCCATAGAACACGTCAAAATAAACAGGCTTTTCGAACATGGGTTTTTTATTTTTGCTTAAATCTTCCACAAAATGCGCAATACCGCCCTCGTAGAAGAATTTATCTTCTTGCTCGCGTTCAGCACGCCTGTCGATAATTTTTATAGTTAAGCCTTTATTTAAATAGGCTAATTCTCTAAGACGAGCTTTAACTGTATCATAATTAAAATCAACAGTTTCAAATATTTCGTCATCTGGCATAAAAGTTACCCAAGTACCGGTAAAATCTGTGTCCCCGACAACTTTTAACGGTGCTTGCGGAATACCCCTATTGTATATTTGTTTATGGTGTTTTCCGTTTTGGAATACTTCAACCTCCAACCATTCAGAAAGAGCATTAACAACCGACAAACCAACCCCGTGAAGCCCACCTGAAATTTTATATCCGCCACCGCCAAACTTTCCACCAGCATGAAGTTTAGTCAAAACTACTTCTACAGCTGAAATACCCTCCGTGTGGTGAATTGCAGTTGGTATGCCACGACCATTGTCTTTTACAGTACAAGAGCCATCACCATTAAAAACAACCGTGATTGTATCACAATGCCCATTATTAGCTTCGTCAACAGAGTTGTCAACGATTTCTTGAACTAAATGATGCAACCCTCTAACGTCGGTAGAACCGATATACATACCTGGTCTTTTACGAACCGGGTCAAGTCCTTCTAAGACTTGAATTTGACTTTCACCGTAGTTATTAACGTTTGTGTTTTTTTCTTCCATTTCACACCTAAAAATTAAAAATATTTGTATAAAAATTATACCATATTTCTATTTTTTTTACAAGCGTAATTTCATAATATTAAAACTATTTATAGTTTTAAAGGCTTTTTTTTGCAATTTATGATTTTACGAATTGAATTAATAATACTACACATAATATTTTTATGGAAAATTGTTGTAATTGCACGAACAATATCGATATGGGAAACGTTTTATCATGTCCTAAGTGCGGAAAACTTTTTTGCTTAGACTGTTCAAAAAAGACTAAAAATATCTGCCCGTATTGCTATCATTCATTAGAGTTTTTCGGTTAAAAAAAGAGTAGAAACTTCTACTCTTTAATTTTTTTATTTCTATATAGCCCTTGCTTCTTTTCTCTCAACTTCCAACAAGTAAAAGCATATAAATCGTTAACTAAAAACGCCATAAAACACGCAACCATTGAAACATACTTTAAATTTTCAAGACTTGCTAAAACCCATAAGACGATTAACACCACATCGTTAAACATAAAAGCTACCGCATAATAAGATATTCGTCTTACCATCAAATAAGATGCCATAAAGCTTGTAGCAATTGATACGGTGCTCACTAATAAATTCCGAGTATCGAGTTGCTCTAGCAGAAAATAAAAACAAACGGTTACTACTGAAGTTAAGATTAGTAAAAATAAACCCTCTTTAATAGTTAAAAGTCTGATTTTAACTACGTTTTCTCCTTTTTTATAAGGATTTTTAAACCAAGTAACAATTGAAACCATAGCAAGTGGCGCCGTCATACCCAAGTAAGTTATTATTTCACTGTAATACCTATATCTTATTGCCGTAATTGAATAAAGCACGCCAAACACAACAGAAAGTATTTGTCCAAACACATTTCCTTTGGCAATAAATATAAGTGCTGTAACACCTATTAATGTACCGCTTAAATTGATTAAATCAACTTCTCCAGATGCAAAATTAGATAATAAAACAATTGATAACGAAGTTATGTAAATTATCCATTCAAATCTATTTAATTCCTTAAAAGGGTTTTTCATATTAACTCCAAAAAAATAAAACACCCGATAGCGCATCTTCTAAGACCTAACGATACGCTGACGAGTGCTTAAGTAATTACCCAATGGCAACTACAAAATCTAAATTATTATAACAAGTTTAAAATTTTTAGTCAATTAATTAAAGTTTTCCTTCAATTTGTCAAATAATTTTTTTTCAAACTTTGCCAAACCTTTAATTTGCCCTCTGTCGGCTTCTTTTATCCCCTTCTTGTAAAAGATGTCGAGATTTTCCTTTTCGCGCTTTACATAAAGCAAATATGCCAATTTTACACGCACGTTTACTACCGAATTGATATTGTTTAGATATTTTTCAAGTTCGTAAACCAAATCGTCCGCTTTTTCTTCATTAAAATCAAAAGTACAAGCGTTATAAAGAGCATCTGTTTTAATTTGATAAACGTATTCTTTTGGCAAGTAGTCAGTTATAGAGAGCAACCTTTCACTCACCTTCTTTGCATTCTCATAGTCCTCTTTGTCTAGATAATAATTATATCTAGCATTTAGTAAAAGTGAAAAATACAAATCATCTTCAGCCAGTTGTGGTAGGTCGAAATAGAGACTTTTCTCAATTTCTGACGGAGTTTTTCCATTATATAATTCTTGTTGAATTTTTAAAACGTTTACAGCCACTTGCAAAGATTGACTGTTAGTTTTTATTCCATAAGCAACAGCCCCGTCGTTAAGAACGCCCGAAGTTGACGCCGGTATCAGAGTTGATAAAAAGAAATAGACACCTATAGGTAAAAACATTGCCCACAGCGCAAACACAACCAACGGCAACCTAGAGATGAATAATGGCGGAATGCCTAATAGAGCAACTATTAAAGAAGCTATCGGTCCCGCAAGAGCCATTTTTTTAAGCCCCTTTTTCATGTCTTTTACCTTTGCAGGTATCATTTCGGAATATCCCGCCTCTTCCCCAAACATAACGAATTTGAATTTTATTTTATTTTTTACCTTCTTCCACTGAAAAAACCAAACCGTAACGGCGGAAAAAACAAAGCCATTGCGTTTCCCTACAAAAATGTGCCCAAACTCATGGATAAAAGTATTAATAAGTCCAGCAAGTATTGCCCCGACTACTAAATACAGCATTGCGTTTACTAATTTTGTTCCAATATATCTTTGATTGCACACGCTAATAACTAAATATATAGTAGTAAGCAAGAAAATCATGGTGATAACGTAACTTATAACGTTTGTTCTTCTACTCATATTAACCTAACCTTTTAATAAGATAACCTTCTAAATTATCACGCTCACTAACAATTATGCTATCCGCATTGACCTTAAGCATAATTTCGAGAAGTAATTTAGCCCCACCGGCAATAACCTCTGCTCTTGGTGGATACATTCCTTTTAGTTTTTTTCTTTCTTCTACGGTTAAAGAAAAAAGTTTGTCTACTAAATTTGATAAAGTATTTCTTTCCAAAACAAAGCCGTCAACAATTGTGGGATTATACTCTTCCAATTGCATAACTAATGCAACTATGCTCGTAGCAGTTCCACCAATAGCATAAAAGCTTGTCGGTGGCACTTCGCCATAATAAATTATTTTTGACCTTACGTATTCTTCTACTTTAGATGAGTCTTGTCCACACTTGTCCTTTATTTTAACCGCGCCAATATCCAAACTGTTTGAATATACTTTTTTGCCATTTTGCACGACAATAATTTCCGAGCTCGCTCCTCCAATATCAATAACTCCACCGTCCCTTCCTTCAATAGCGCCTATATAACCCAATTCCGCCTCTTCCTCTCCAGAAACAACGTCAACTATCGCACCGCAAAGTTCTTTTACTGCAAAAATAAACTCGTTTTTATTTTTTGCTTGTCTAACGGCGGCGGTTGCAAACACGTAAATCTTATCGACTATTTCTTCCATAGCTTTTTTATAAAAAAAAGAAACGGCTTCAGCCGTGCGTTTAATCGCCACGGGAGTTAATATTTTCTCTTCTCCCATACCTTCAGCAAGCCGTGTTGTAATAACATTTTTGTAAAGCGTTTCTTTTCCGTTACTCATCATTAAACGTACGGAATTAGAACCGACGTCTATTACTGCATATCTCATTAATTTAATTCTTTATCGTTCGGAAGTTTTAAACCAAGCTTCCTCGCCTCTCTAATAATCCATAATTTCATAGAGCGTATTTCTTTAGTTTCTTCGCCCTCTTTTATAAGCGCTTCATACTCAGCAATCTTTGCTTCGCATTCACTAATTCGCTTGTTTTCTACTCCTATTGAAATTAACTGATACACCATTATGGAAATCAGTATTATCATTAACGTCACCGCGCCTACTGTTGCGGCGACCACGAGCCTTTTGAACTTTGATTCGGTCATTTTTTCTTCTTACCTTTTTTGATTTATATATATTATAAATCTTTTCCATACTTTTTGCAAGTATTATATTAAAACTTTTAAAATATCCCACTAAACCCAGCATAATTCCAATTACCATATATACCCTAAGCGTTGGAAAATTTAAAACATAAGCATATAATACAAACAAAACTCCGGTTATTAATCCTGCTAAAACGTCGGGCACAAGCCTTAAGATTTTATATTTTAAAAATATTTTTAAAATAGACAAAATGCCGAATAACACTCCGGATACCACGCCAAAAGCAATACAAGCAATGAATACATAAATTTGATTTTTTGTTACAAGCATCACTTAAATAACCTTTTAATTAAGGGCTGTTTTTTTAGGTTGTATTTTATTTCAGTAAAATCCCCTTCCGCACTTAAACTTCCCGTGTTTTTGTTATATGCCGTGATTTTTATATTTTCTCCAAAAACTGCGACTTTATTCCCCTTAACAGTCAACTTTAAACTTTGTTCAGAAAAACCGTCAACAGCTTCAACACAAGTCATGCTGAGTTTCTTTCTCCCCTCTAACACCAAACTATCCGTTTCTATAACGCTTTGTTGCATAAATTTACCTCTAAATTTTATTTGTATATTTTATGCAAAAAACTTCTTTAATAGCACAAAAAAGACGGCATCGCCGTCTTTTTTTTCTTATATTTTAATCAGGAAGTTTCATATCCCCAAACTTTATCCAATTTCTCTTTCTCATAAATTCACTAATTACAATATTCAATATTGCAGGAATTACAAACAAAAGTAAGACAATACCTATCCACATCAGCACGGGGTTTTGTCCATCGCAAGCTAACACACCAAACACACCCACAAGTCCACTCGTACCCATACCGCCACCAAAGTCAGCACACATAAGTTTAAACACGCATGTTGAAAGCGGACCACAAATTGCACTTGAAATAATCATAGGTAACATAATAATAGGCTTTTTCATAATGTTAGGAATTTGCAACATACTCGTGCCTAAGCCCTGAGCAATCAAACCACCAAAGCCGTTTTCACGATAACTTGCCACGGCAAAACCTACCATGTGGCAAGCACAACCAACGACTGCCGCGCCACCTGCAAGCAACATATTTTCGCTTGTAACACCCGTAGCTATAGAAACCCATATAGCAGCGGAAGAAGTAGGCAATGTTAACAATATTCCCATTACTACCGCAATTATTATACCCATAATGAAAGGCATAGCACCAGTTGCGACATCTATACCTTTACTAAGTATTTTGATTAACCAAATAAACGGTACAGAAATAATACAGCCTATAAAAGCACTTAAAATACAAGTCAAAGGTACTAAAAGTATATCAAGTTTTGTTTTTCCTTGCACTAAACTGCCAAGTTCAACTGCGAGTAAAGAACAAACGTATGCACTTATAGGATTTCCTGGTAAACCTTTTGCAACAACGGCAGTTACACCTTGTAAACTTCCGTTAAAGCCTACTTTTATCGAATCATAAAGGACGGTTGCACCGATAATTTGTTCGGCATAAGCCCCCATAAAACCCGCAACTATTGCAGAGAACACCACAAGTTTTGGTGCTTTTAAGTAATTCGCAATACCCGCACCGATACCTGCGCCCGTCAAGATACTTGCAATTTGACCTAAAAGAATTAAAATGTTACCTACGGCAGTTCCAGCAAAAAGCCTTTCACCAATAGTTTTAATGATTGTCCCTGCAATCAAGGTAACAAACAAGCCCTGCGCCATGCCGGAAAACGCTGTAATAAAATAGCGTTTAGGCATTGATTTTAAGTAGTGAACAGCTTTT
>JAZNMA010000038.1:0-2285 GCA_045579345.1 Christensenellaceae bacterium
ATACGCATTGCCGTATTCTCCTACTGTGCTATTGTAAATCCCATAGCCGCCCGTCGCTATCGTCGTCATGGCGTGATTCACTGCCGCAAACATATTCAGCCCGCATAAATAGTAGCTCACTGCACATATCGAAGTCAATGCAACGTAAATTTTAAACAACGCTTTCGCATTATCGCGTATTCGCGGCATTTGTCTATCTTTCGTCGGTCCGGTTGACTCCGCTTTTAAAATGTGCATTGCGCCCCGCCCTAGCTGTGATAAAATCGCCATGAATATTACTACTACTCCCAAGCCTCCTACCCAATTTGACAAACTCCGCCAAAGTAATATACTCTTAGGCAATATTTCTACATCTTCAAAAACTGTCGCTCCTGTGCCGGAAAATCCTGCAAATGACTCCGTTAAACTGTCTATCAAATTTAAGTAGCCGCCCGCTAAATACGGTATCGTTCCTAGTATTGATACCAGCAACCAGCCTATGCCCGTTATCGCTATGCCGTCACGGACGCCGATATTGTCTTTGCCTTGTAAGCCCCCGAATCTCTCCAGTTCAAATGTCACTGCTACGCACATAAATATTGCCAGTAAAAACGCCAGCGCGCCTTTTATTTCTTCAGCAACAGCCGCTATTATCAATGGCGGAATCATCGCTGAGCCTGTAAACAGCGTTATATACCCCAGCAAGCCTGATACTATCCTTTTGTTCATCTATGCCTCCAGTACTCTTGATTTTATCACATTTTCCATTTATTATAAAGCTATATTTCAACTTGTCATAGGAGAAATTTTTATGTTAATTGAAAAACTAAATCAAAAGTATCGTAACGCTGATATTGCTACCAAGCTTACCGTTGCTTACGTCGGTTGCTTCGTCATTTTGCTCGCCCTCATTAATGCCGTTATGTACTTCGGAGTTTTCTACGTGCTTTACAGACCCGCTGAACGCGCTATTACGCACTCTATGGAAAGTATTAAAAATCACTTAGACTTAATCACTAAAAGCAACCTCGCTTTCAACCCGTACGCTATGACTGCGCCGCTCGTTGACGGAGTAATTTTGAGAGTTATTGACGATGAGGGCGAAATTTTCGCTGATACCGGTCCGCAGTACATTTCTAATGAGCGTTTCGACGAATATATTTTGTCCAGTAAACCGATTTTCGCCAATAATAATTTCGATATTGCCGATAACGGCGACGCTCTAATTTACCGCGCTAAAATGGATTATACTATCCTCGATCAGCATTTCAATCTGCTGTTCTTCCGCACAATCACTTCTGAAAAATTGTTCCTTGATAATCTCGAACGCCTGTTAATCGCCCTTGACATTTTCGGCATCATTTTCGCAGTCGCATTCGGCAAATTCATTTCCAATAAAATTCTTAATCCCATTAAAACTATCACTGACTACGCAAATAATATTCAGTTCGGCAAAATTAACGACAGAATTTCTGTTCCTACCGATAACGACGAATTGTCCGATTTGGCTAAAACGATTAATGCTATGCTCGACAGACTGCAACTAGGTATCGATAACCAGTCCGCCTTCGTTCATAACGCCTCGCATGAACTTAGGACGCCAGCCGCAGTTTTCGCTAACTACGCCGAATTGCTCGATACTTACGGCAATAATGACGCTAAACTTTTCAATGAATCTGTCAACGCCATTAAAGCCGAAGCCGCTTATCTGTCAAACTTGCTCAAAAACTTAGCCGCTATCGCCAATTTCAACACCAACCTTAATATGGTTAATATCAAGCTCAATTAATTTATTGCCGATATTGACAACAACGAAAATATTTACTATTATTAGCACAATAAAAATCTTAAGGAAGTGATAAAAATGGCAGTAGCAATTGCAAATTCAGCAAGATTCCGTGTCGCTAAGAAAGATGGCAACGGCTATTTCCGCAATGAATATTTTGAAGCAAATCCAAATGCTGTAAACTCATTAATCAATGGCACAGGTAATTTCACATGGTCGCAAGTTGACCAATTCGGCAGAGCTATTAAAAATTTAACCACTGATACTTATGATGATACAATCTTGGAAGTAAATTACTCCACTAATTATCAATTGGGGTGATAAAAAATGGCTACGACTACTACTCAAACTCTGAAAATTAACTTCGCATCTATGGACAACCGCGGCGTCGAATACTCTTATATTGTCAAAATCGAAAATCCGCGTGAAAATTTGTCATTAAGTGATGTAAATACTGCTTTCGCTGGTCAATTTTCATCTGATACAGCATTAATTGTATCCGCAAAAACGGGGAACGTTA
>JAZNMA010000039.1:0-11094 GCA_045579345.1 Christensenellaceae bacterium
TTACTTAACTGAACGGCGGTATTTTTCCGCTTCCCAGTTGTTGATAAAGTAAACTTCTTTTTCGTTCATTTTTGATACGGTAAGGTTTGCTTTTTTAATGGTTGTTACAACGAAAAGATATGCGGCAAGAGTTTCTTCTAAGGTTGTTGCTTGCTTAATATCAGTGTTGTAATAAACGTTGCCATCTTTAACAACCAAGGTGTTTGGTGAATAAGCAAGAATGTTATTTAAGTAAACGAGTTGGTCGGGATAAAGTGGTGTTTCATCTAAAACCGCTTTATCTAAAACGTTTGCTTTAACAAAATCCTTTACAATTGCAGTGTCTGATACAAAGCCTGTTTCCGTAGCCTTAAGAGTAACTGAACGGAAATCATCTGCTAAGCCGAAATAATTTTTTATCGTTTCGTTTACGTCGGTATTAACTGCCTTTACTCTTTCAATATAATCGCCGTTTACAACTAAACCGTGGTTTTTCATAAAGATAACTTCTGGATATTTACCAGTTGTTTTTACGTATTCTTCAATCTTATTTTTCATTGCGAGGGTAAGTTCAAAACCAGGGTTAATGTAGGGCAAGAAAATAAAGCCAAAATCTTTGTCCTTAAACAACTTTTCCGCGAGTTCTTCACCTTCCATACTACAAGTAATTAAATTTGCATAAACCGAGTGGGTATGTATAACGTATTTTTTAAGTATTGCATGGAAACCAACTTCAACACTCGGACGGAGAGTTGTCATTCCTGAAATTTCTATGATTGAATTTTTAGAAACCTCTGCACTTTCCTTTTCGTAATCTTTTTCTACTGAAAGGTCAACGCTTTCGTAGTAATCTTTAATCTTGCTTTTATCAACAGCTACAAAAGCTGTGTTTTCGCTAATGTCTACCAAGCGATAGCCAGATGCTTTTATTAGCATACTGTTACTATTATCCACTTTCACAGAAGTGTTCCCGCCACCGCCTTGCGTGTAATCTGCACGGTCACCAGCGTACTGTGAGATCACAATCAAATCCTTAATTGCTTTTTGCATAAAATTCTCCTTAATTTTTTAAGCACTTTTGTCTCTTTTTAAATTTAAATTATAACCGCTTCTTACTTTAGATTAAACGCCGTGTTAATATCTTCAACTTCTTTGTCGCTAATCATAACTATATCGCCTATCATTTTTGCATGAATTATAGTATTTGCAGTAAATTCAGCAACTTCCAATCGGTCGAAAGCATTGATAAGCGTGTTACCCGTACTGATAACGCTATCGTTTTCAACTAATACTACGGGGGATTTTGAAGAAATCATATCGGAAATCTTTTTAGGGTTTACGATGTTCGTTCCAAACGGAACTCTTCCTATATCGCGCATTGCTATATAAGATTCGGGTATAGTGCGACTGTCTATGGGTGTATGTGTTACGCCAAACGCCATGAGGTGTTTGGGGTGCGCTACCGTTATTGCGTTAACTTCCGGATGTTCGTCATAAATAAGTTTATGAAGTCCTACTGAACGACTTGGGCGCTTTCCTGCTTCTCTCCAGTTATGTTCTATTCTAACTATATCTTCCGGCTCAATATACTTCCTATCCACCCCATAAGGTGTTATAAGGAAAGAATTTTCATCTAATCGCACGGAAAAAGTACCTTGCGTACTAGTGAACAATCCTTGGTCGTACGAACGGTGTATAAGTGCACACATTTCCTTTCTGAGTTTTCTTTCTTCCGAACTAAAAGTAGTGGGAATAAACTCGCCCAAAGTATTTTGACCTTTTCTTGCATTTAGTTCAATCTGCTCGTCAGTCAACACTTCAGGCTTACCTAAAATTGATGACGTTATGCTGATTGATGCTGCAAAGTTTAAAGTTTCAAAACGCTTAAAGGCTTCAAAAAGGTTATCCGCACAAGTTATAACCCCGTGATTTTCCATTATTACGACGTTTAACCCCTTTTTAATTTCATTCACTATTCTTTTAGCCAAAGCATCGCTACCCGGAACTTCATACGGTGCAATTCCAACCTGCCCACAAACGAGGTGGGGTGTTGGTATTATATTCGTTTCAGGTATTTGACGAATTAAACTGTAACTAACAAGTGCCGGTGGGTGCGCATGTAGTACTGCGGACACGTCCGGTCTTGTTTCATATACTAGTTTATGAAAAGGAAGCTCAACAGACGGTTTATATTTGCCTACAACTGTTCCATCTGGTAAAACTTTACATATATCTGATGGAGTGAGAGAGCCTTTGTCTATTCCCGACGGGGTTATCCAAATATTCCCCTCGCTATCGAGTATAGAAAGGTTACCGCCAGAAGTTGTAGTAAGTCCTTTTTGATATACCCTATTTATAAGCAAAACTATTTGCTCTGCGGGGTGCATTAAATTAAAATTCATAGTTTGCTCCTTTTTAATTATGATTATATTTTGTAGTTTTTAAAAGTTAGAAACAACGCATAACGAAGTTTATAAGCCTTAAAACTACATTTGTTGTCCGCCAGTTACGTTAATAGCCTGACCAGTCATGTATCCTGAATAGTCAGATGCTAAGAATACCATAACGTCTTCGATGTCTTTATATTCACAAGAACGTTTCATGGGAACTTGGTTGATATATTTTGCTCTTACTTCTTCTTCAGTAATGCCTTGGTTTGCAGCGTATTGTTTGAATAAGCTATTTACCCAAAGCGGTGAATTTAAGAGGTTGCCGGGACAAATACAGTTGACTCTAACCCCTGCTTCAGCAAATTCTAATGCCAAGCTTTGAGTTAAACCTACGCCACCAAATTTACTTGCAGCGTATGCGCCATTCTTGAAGCTACCTTTTCTACCTGATTTAGAGTTAATTTGAATGATTGAACCACTCTTTGCTTCAAGCATGTAAGGTGCAAATGCTTTTACAGTATTAAAATAACCGTTGAGGTTGATATTTGTAACAAGTCCGAAAGCTTCAGGTGAAAGATTGAATATGTCACCACTTTTTACGATTGCTGCGTTACAAATAAGAACGTCTACCTTACCCCATTTTTCGATAACTGCTTTTGCAGCTGTCTCTAATTGGTCGTATTTAGTAACGTCTACAGCTAAAGCCATTGCGTCTTTTAATTTGCTCGCAACTGCTTGTGCACCGTCATAGTTGATGTCGCAAACTGCAACTTTACACCCTTCCGCATCTAAGCGGAGCGCAAGTGCTTCTCCCAAACCTTGGCTCGCGCCTGTTACAACTGCTACTTTACCTTCTAAATTGATAGTACTCATTTTTTATCTCCTTAATTTTTTTATATTGTTTTTCTGCCTATTGCAGAATATTTTTTTATTCTATCTTTAATATTTGGTAGTTCTTGCTTTGTTTTTTCCGAGAACATACCCGCCTCTAGCCCTTCTTTAGATGAAATTGCCTCATGTCCTATAAGCGCCCAAGTCGCATCAATTAAATGTGAATATTCAGGAAGTGCTAGCGCTGCGCAAGCAAACTTTTGACGAGGAGAATTGACGTCCTCCCCACTAATTTCAAACATTTTGTTCTCTTCGCAAAGTTTAGCAAGTCTTTGAAGTTGAGCTGGTGTGTTTCTAGTTGGCATATATGCAACGGTTTCTATACCGATTGCCTTAATTTCTCTAATTAAATCAGGCAAGAAATCATCTTCAAACTTCTGTGCTTTTTTATCGCCCGTTACAGAATCCCCAACGTCACCAAGATACGCATATGCGGGAATTGCACCGAATGACTTTGCCGTATTTACAAAATCTTCCGCAAGTGGCATCTCTTCGTCCGCATCAATATAGAAAAATGCAGTATCTGCTTTCAATACGCCTAAAAGGTCGTACAAGAAATGTTCGTTGTTCTCGTCAAGCAAAAATCCTCTTATCTTTTCGCTAACCTTTAGTCCTAAATCCTTTTCAAGGAATGCGATTAGGCTTTCCGTTCTGCCAAACTTTTTGTCAAGCTTAACAGCTAGCGCATATAAAAGATGGCGTTCGGTAACACTACCACCGTCACGTGCTTCAGAAAGTGGCTTAACGTCCTTTTCAAAATCAAGTTCGATACCAAACTTTCCAAACTTACCCGTTATTAATTCACACATCTTTGCGTCTCTAGCATATCTCTTTTGTCTGTAAAATTCAAGATATTCGTTGAACGCTTTTACGTTTTGCGCTGGAATCCCATGTGCTGCCATGTAAATACAATTTTCTTGGTCAGGGTGATTGATTTTACCAAACCCTCTATCAAACTTAACTCTAACTTCTACACCGCAAGTAGAGCCTAAACCTAAAATCTCACATGCTTTTTTAAATTCTTCCACACCAGACAAACTGTCGTGGTCCATAATCCCCGCACTGGTTAGTCCTGCGCTATATGCCATATACGCCGCTTTAGTAGGAGAATAAGGCGAGAATGAATAAATCGTATGTATGTGATTATTTGCGTCATTTTCACGACGAATCGGTTTTTCTTCTTGTTTTTCAATTAGTTCTTTTAAGGCGTTAAGTCTATCCTCAGCTGTTCCGCCGTTAAGTTTTTTAATAAGCTCTTGCATACCAACCTCTTATATTATGTTTATAGGAAAATTATACTCGAAAATATTTTTATCGTCAAGCGTAATAACCTCTCATAAAACCTCCCCTAAAAAGTTTAATGCCATATTTTTAAAGATTACAATTATTTGCAATAAATTAAACACAAATAAACACAAATAAACAAACTATTCTAATTTAATAAATATTCCCTTTAAAATAAAAAAGCCCTTGAACCGCATTCGGTCAAGAGTTCTTTGTTTGCTTAAACTGCATAAGCAAATCGTTGATTAGAATTTTGTATTGTTCATAACGCTTGCAAGTACGTAAGCATCTACGCCGTCAAATGCAAAAAACTTTTCACACTTTTTTAAAAATTTACTCATTTTTAGTTACCTCCTTTTTATATGTTAATTTTATATATGCAAATGTTATTTTTTATCACTGTAAGTTATAAAATAACAACAAGATTTTTTTAAGTTTTGTTTTCTTACTCTTTACACCTGCATTATACATCTAAAAAATGCCTAAGTCAACAAAATATGCGCTGTTTTTTTAATTATTTTTAAATATTTTTTATAATGTTAATTTATAACTTTAGATGTAAAAATATAACACGTAAAATAAACTTAAATTGAACATATTAATTATTTTGGACAAATTATGTTAATTTTTAACACTATTATATCAATAAGCCGACGCTTTTATTTTAGCGTCGGCTTATTAAAAATTTATATTTATTTTCTAACTGAGCCATTCCCTTTTATCAGATATTTTTCTGTAACCAATGCGTTAAGTCCCATTGGCCCACGCGCATGTAGTTTTTGCGTACTTATTCCTATCTCAGCCCCAAGTCCAAACACAAAGCCATCACTAAAACGGGTGGACGCATTATGGTAAACTGACGAAGAATCTATTTCAATCATAAACTTATTAGCATTTTCTATATTTTCTGTCATTATACTTTCAGAATGCTTGGTGCTATGCTCATTAATATGTTCTATCGCCTCATCTAAACTATCCACAGTTTTAACGGAAATTATCCCCGCACCGTATTCAGTATAAAAATCATCTTTTGTCGCACTTTCAAGATAAGGATAATCGCTAATTATTTTAATCGCCCTTTCATCTGCACGGATTACAACTTGCTTTTCTTTTAGTCTTTCTGCAATTTTAGGAAGTGATTTTTCCAAAATTTTAGAATGAATAACCAAAGATTCACATGCGTTGCAAACGCTATATCTCTGAGTTTTGGCGTTAAAAACAACCTCTGCGGTTTTATCAATATTCGCACTTTCATCTACATAAATATGACAATTACCCGTCCCTGTTTCTATGATTGGTATAGTTGAATTTTCCACCGCTGAACGGATAAGCGAAGCCCCGCCCCGCGGAATCAGTAAGTCAACGTATTTATTCATTTTCATAAAACGCGCAGTAGTTTCCCTTGAAGTATCTTCAATAACTGTTATTGCGTTTTCATCCACGCCTACGCCACGAAGAGCTTCTTTGATAACGCCGACTATTGACACATTTGAACGCAACGAGTCGCTCCCGCCCTTTAATATTACCGCGTTTGAAGTTTTAAAACACAACGCAAACGCGTCTGCCGTAACGTTTGGTCTAGATTCGTATATTATACCAACAACCCCAAACGGAACCGTTATTTTCTTTATATCAATGTCTTGCTCTTTATTTTCATAAGAATACGTCACTTTATTTAAAGGGCTGTTTAACAGCGCAACCTGTTCAATACCAACAGCCATTCCCTCTATAACTTTTTCGGTTAACGTAAGTCTATCAATAAAAGCAGGTGTAGCGCCTTTTTCTTTAGCAAGTTTTACGTCCTTATTGTTTTCTTTAATTAAAAAGTCAGTTTTTTCCCTTAATTTGCTAGCAACAACAATAAGTGCTTCTCGCTTTTTTTCTTCTGTTAGCGAAAGAAGACTTTTTGATGCTTTTTTTGCCTTTTCACACGCTGAAACTAAATCAAACATTATTTTTTTCCTCTCTAAAAATTTTTTTAACTATACGTTTAAGTTTGCTTATTACTCTATTTTTAAAGTTAAAACAATTAATGCGAATTTTCCGCAAAGTCTTTCTTTTATACCAATTTCTAACTTTTTTTAGATAAGTAGGGTCAGTTGCTTTTATATATTTTTTTCGGTTATAAAATCCCTCCATCACACCAAAAACTTGTCGCTCGTAAACTTTTTCTAGTTCAAACTGACTATCTCCACACACAATATACGAGTTATTCCGCAATTCCAATACGCGATGAAGCACTAAAGAGCCATTTTCACGCTCGTAAAATATGACTGCAAAGGGTTCTATTATTTCTTCCGCCGTTTTTTTACGAATAATAACCGATTGACCTTTGTTTTTTAAAATAGGCCACATACTATTGCCCTTTGGGACAAAAGCAATGACTCCGTTTTTTTCAATTTCAATTTTATAATTTGTAATATCTTGCATATTTTCCATATCCACAAGTAATGTAACAAGTATAACAAAAGCACGCGATTTTGTCAACGCGTGCAAAATGTTTACAAATATTTTTTAATTTCTTCTAAACTTGATACAGTATGCGTATAAAATTTTTTTGTTGGCAACGGTAGATTTTTCTTATTAAACCAAATAGTTTTCATTCCGTAATCACTTGCGCCCATTATATCAGCAGTTAAAGAATCGCCTATCATTATCGTATTTGAAGGACTCGCCCCATCAAGCTCTTTAAAACACGCATCAAAAAACTCTTTATTAGGTTTATTGTGCCCTATTTTTTCAGAAACGAAAATTTTCTCAAAATAATCCAGCATCCCTGCCTTTTTTAATCTATTGATTTGTTGATGATAAATTGCGTTGCTTGCAACCACCAGCGTATATTTTTTCCAAAGATATTTAACAAGTTCAAGCGCGCCGTCAACGGGAATTGCTAAATCAAACAAGTATTTCCTAAAAAGTTGTTCCAATCTCGCACAATCTTCTTTAAGGTTAAACTCATTAAGTACAACTTTAAAACGAATTTCATGCAAATCACTTCTAGTAATTTCTTTGCGCTCTATTTTTTGCCAAAGACTATCGTTAATTCTTAAAAACCAAGGTCCATATTCTTCTTTATAAACAAGACCAACCGCCTCGAAAGCATTTTTCACCGCTAAACTTGCATTCTTGTCAAAATCAAGCAAGGTGTCGTCTATATCTATAAATGCATATTTAATCATATATTCACTACCACACGTATTAATAAGAAAGCTCAAATATCTCTTTGATTTCTTTTTCTCCTAATGGAACGTAGCTTTTCACCGTTCGGGTATAACCGTAAGTACAAAGTTCAACTAGTCTATCAATACTTTCTTTAGGCACGTTAAGTTCTCTTAAAGTAGTCGGCATGCCGATAGATTTAAAATATTCACTCATCTTTTCAATTCCCAAAACAGAGGCTTTTAAATCATCTTTTTCTTCAACATCGAAAACGTTGCGGGCTAGACGCGCAAACCTTTTTGGATTTTTCTTATATATCCATTTAGCCCATGCCGGAAATAATACGGCAAGCCCCACACCGTGAGCAATATTGTCGTACTCACCGCTTACCGCGTGTCCTAACTGGTGCACTGCAAGATAATTTTCCCTACCACAACCTGTAAGACCGTTATGCGACAAACTTGATGCCCACATAATGGTCGCGCGCGCGTCGTAATCACAAGGATTTTCAATGACTTTTGCGCCAGCAGAAATAACGGATTTTATAATGCTTTCAGAAATACTGTCCGTCGGCTCTGTTTCTGGATAATTGGTAAAATAACGTTCTAACGTGTGGAGCATAATATCTACTACACCACATGCCGTTTGATATTTACCTACTGAATAGGTAAGTTCTGGATTACATATGGCAAATAAGCATCTATTAAACTCGGTACTGCAACCTTTCTTTATATTAAATTCAGGATTGGTTACAACTGCAGAATCACTCATTTCACTTCCCGCAGCCGCCATCGTTAAAATACACCCTACTTTGAGAGCGTCTTTTGGTTTGCTTTTCCCCATTGCAAAATCCCATACGTCGCAGTCAGTTTTAGCACCGAGCGCAGTAAATTTACATGAATCGAGCACACTTCCGCCCCCAATTGCAAGTATAAACTGCACCTTTTCTTCTTTCGCAAGCTTAATAGCATTTCTTACAAATTCGATTTTAGGGTTAGGCTCAACCCCTCCCATTTCAACCCATTGAATATTAGCCTCCGTCAAAGACTTGATTACAAGGTCATAAAGCCCACTTTTTTTAACGCTGTCTTTTCCATATTGTAGCATTATTTTGTTAAAGCCGTATTCTTTGATTATTTCGCCAACTTGCTTTTCGTATCCTTTGCCAAAATATACTTTAGTAGGTGCATAAAAAATAAAATTTTCCATATTAATCCCCTCAGAATTTATTGAAATTATAATAACATACAAAAAAAACTTTGTCAATCAAACCACAAATAGGCATAAAAAAAACCAAAGCGGTCGCTCTGGCTTATAGCCCCATAATGATAATTTAAAATCATTTTTTCTCAAAAGTTTTTTTATTGTCGTAAGTATATGCGTTTTTTGATTTTGAAGTAAATCCGAGAATATAATCGGCACTAACCTCATAATATTTACATAAAGTAATTAAATGATGAATAGGTAATTGGTTTGCCCCTCGCTCGTATCGTGCATACATCGTTTGCGAAGTCCCTAAAACGTCTGCGATTTCTTGCTGAGTTTTATCATGGTCCTCCCGCAAATCCCTTATTCTCTTTATATATCCTAAATGCATCCCATCCTCTTTTAAACATTATATATTATTATAACAAGCATTTTTTTCATTATTTAAATTTAGTAAATATTTTTATTAAACTTAGATAAATCTGTTGACTTTAGTAAATTTATGTACTATAATAAAAGCACTTTCGGTTGGCAAAAAGTAAAAAATTTATGTAAATTAGTTTTTTATTTACAGTCTAAACACTAGTAAAAGCCTATTGATTCTGCTCCTTGATGGAGTTTTTTCTAAGGTCTAGTGTAGTGTTTACTACAAAATCGTGTTAACCAAAGTTTTGTAGATGTAGGGGTATAAATAATGAAAAAAGAAGCGGATATTAGAGCTATTCTAATAGACAACACTATTCATTTAATTGCAAGGGGTGGCTTTGAATTAGCAACGACAAAAAATCTTACGCATTTCGGTGAAGAGCCTAAAGGCATTAAAATGAACGAAGCGTACATATATCGTTTATTTGGTAGTAAAGAAGAGTTGTATCAATCGACCTTTTCAACTTTAGACAATGAGCTAGTAAGTGCTTTTCGTAACGCTATAATAATTTTAAATGACTTTTCAGTCGATACAAAGAAAAAGTTTTATCAATTCTTTCTTTTGGCTTGGCAATTCGTCTTAAGAAACGAAGAGCGTTGCAGATGTTACGTGCGTTATTATTATTCAATTTATTTTAAAGGCAAAGCATTAGAAAAACATAAGCAATATTTTGATACAATTATAAATATTTTTAAACCACTATTTATAGATGAAGCGGACGTGAAAGCTATTATGCATAGCGTTTTCACAACCTTGCTAGATTTTGCAATTCGTGTTTATAACGGCGAACTTCTTGATGATGAAGTAAATCGCCCACACGTTTTTAACGTCCTTTATTGTATGGTTTTAACTTATTTAAAAAAGCCAGAAATAGTTGATGTTGATAAAATCAAAAATATTTTCCTGTAAAACACAATAAAATAGGTTATGTCATTTATTTTTTAGTCGCAAATTTTATAGGTGCAACATGGGTGATAAAAAAATTATTAAAAAAGCTATAACTATACTTGTTGACATTCTTGTATATGCTTTTCTTATTGCAAGTTTGGTTTTCGCTTTTTTTTCTTTGTCAGCAAAAAAGTCAGATGACGGTGCTGTAAACGTTTTAAATTACCAATTAAGAACAGTTTCAACTGCATCTATGGAAGAATACGAATATACCGACGTAAGTGAATTTGATATTAAAAGTATTCCCGTTAATTCTATGGTTTTTATAAAATTAGTTCCGACCGAAAAAGAAAAGGCTAACGAATGGTATAAAAGACTAAAGATTGGTGACGTTTTGACTTTTAACTACGTTTATGGTAGACAAATTGTTATTACTCACAGAATTACTAATATAACTGAAAAAAGTACTGGTGGTTATATAATCGAACTTTCAGGTGATAACCAAACCGAGCGCTCAACACCATCAAGGCAAGTGATTGATACTTCTCTTACTGATTCGCCAAATCACGTAATAGGTAAAGTTACATTTCAATCGTTATTTTTAGGTAATTTAGTTACTTACCTTTCTAATCCGCTAACGGTTGCTTTGTGCATTATTCTTCCCTGCCTTGCAATTATTTTTTACCAAATATTTAAAATTATGTATTTAAAGATTACAGACCAACTTATAGAAAAGGAAAAGGAAATTGAATTATTAAAAAAGCAACTAAATTTAATAAAAAAATAAATTGTTTAGGAGACAAATAAAATGAAAAAAAGACATTTTAGGACACTTTTGTCGGCAATGATTACAATCATTTTAAGTATTAC
>JAZNMA010000040.1:0-2507 GCA_045579345.1 Christensenellaceae bacterium
GCCCCCCCGGGAAGTCGCCCCCCCCACGGGGAGCGCGGCCGCCGCGAAGCGGCCCATGCCGCGCGACCGGCGAAACTATTACTTGCGGCCGCGCCCGCGTAGCGGCGCGCGCGGCCGATTTGGAAAGCAGGCTGAAAGCCCCAACCACACACCGCCAAAATCCCGCGCGGCGTTGGCCACGCACGGCCCCGCCGCGCAACCACGACCTTGTTGAGCAATACACCTAGCGGAGCGGCATGCAGTGACGTAGCGGCGCAAGGCGTAGCCGTCCGCGTAGCGGTGCGCCTGCGAAGTCTGCTGCATGCAGGTTTGAGCGCGTCAAGTCGGCAAGGGTTTTTAAGAACGTAGCGTAGCGAAGTTCCCCTTGCCGACTAGCGCGAAAACCGTAGCGAAGCGGTCGTCCATTACCGCTTCTACTACGGTATTTACAGATTAAGAAGAGGAATAATAGGGGAGCTTGATTTGTTGCGGGGTTTATGCTATATGTATGGGGAACCTATTCCCCCTAACGGGGAAAATCGCACGGGGAATGAATTCCCCAAGAACCTGCTTTTTGATGAGAGGAGGAAAAATTTTGGCGAAAGTCATATCGTTCGGAGAAGAAAATATGCCCGCGGCGGCGGGCAGTAACACAGTGTATACGGAATATATCCAGTACGACGAGAACGGGGAAGTTCTCGTCGACCTAGTCAAAAAATCTTCTCCGAGAAATGGGAGTGGTTTCGTGATCAGTTATACGACGAAGATGTGCGATTTCATTGCGTCTACGCGCCAGGGCGCGTACGTGCGCGTATTTGTGTATATCGCGCACAATCAGCAATTCGGCGTCGAAGGCAAGGCGTTCGGATATCGGTGCTCGCATAAGTTTCTGCAACAGGTGTTGGGCGTCGATCCGAAAACGATTTACAACGCGTTGAAGTATCTGAAGGATAAATTCCTGTTGATTGAAACGGTGGAGGAGGGGTGCACCGAATTTATGGTTAACCCCGACTACGTGACGATCGGCTCCGACAAGAAGGCGCGCATGCGCGAATGGAACCGTCGTTGGGAGCGGCATTGGAAATCAAGCGTACGGACTTAAGTCGAGATTGCGTCGTGTCTCCGTGACACGCTTCACGCTTTCGATCCGCCCGAACGTCCCGCCGTATTTGTCCCCGATTATGATGTTGTTCGTCCGCATGAAGGTTTGTAGGTCTAAAATATCCTGGGTCGTGATTTGCGACTTGGGATTTTTTAGTGTGATGGTGCGGGTGTCTCCGTCCACGAACAGGTTTTCGATTTTGAGTGTATCGCTGTGGGTTATGATGTCTGCCATTGTCCACACCCCCTTAAGAAACGACGAATACTCTGAAGGCGGCGGCGTAGTCGCCCGCCGCACTGAGTAAAACAATTATCGTATTGCCCCTGTTTACGGTGTACTCGTTGTTGTACGGTTCCGACACGTCCCAATTATTGTGATCGCTGTACAGCTCGTAGACGGTCACGGTCCCGTTGCCGTCGTGTTGAACTGTGAAGTATTCGCCCGTTGAACTGAGCGTCATGTTCGGGTCAAGCAAACCCCCGCCCCCGCCGCCCTCTTCGGGCACTTCCTCCGTGTCTACGTTAATGGTCTGTACGCGGTTTGTCTCTCCGTAAGTATTCGTCGTCAATCTGTTGAGTTGTCTGGCGAAGGAAAGTAAGACGCCCGAGGAGGCGGAGGCATTGATGAAGGGGATCGATGTCGTCTGCTTCGCTCCCGTGCTGATGTTGGTAGTGGTCAACTTTAAGTCGGTCCTAGGCATTGTAGATATCCTCCTCTGTGGTCTGAATGATAGTGGCGTCGGTGATCCCGCCTACGACGGCTCCGTCGTCGGAAATGAAGGTCATAGCGACCGCGGAGGAGGCGGCCCCGGCCGCCGTATTGAAGGCTTCGATAGCCGCCTTGGCGGCGGTGATGTTCTCCGCTGTTACTTCGCCTTTGAACGGTATCCTGTAATTGCGTTTCGTGTAGTCGGTGTAAGTAAGTTCTACCTGAATATCAATCTGCGTGGTTGACATTTTCATTCACCGTCCTTACTGCTATTGCTCCGAATACGGGGTCGTTGCCGCCGATCGCCATAAGTGCCGACACCCCCGCGCATATGCTGTCGGCCGAAGGCAACGTCGCGTTAATACCTGCCAGTGTGGTCGTGTCGGTCGAATCCCGATCCGTCCTGAACTTGAAACGCGCGGTCGGCTCCCTGTTGAATTGATACGCCATAGTCCATTTCCCCTTTCTTCTTCTCCAACAATTATACCCCAAAAGGGATTCAAAGTGAAGGGAGCATTCAAGGTCAAAAAAATTTAATCGAACCAAAATTATCCTCTTCTTACTCCGAAAGATGATGAACTAATACAAGGGTATGTTGGGGCTTTCAGCCTGCGCCGCCGTTAGCCGCAATAGCGGCGTGAACGTCGCAAGGGGGGGTGCCCCTCGGCGGGGGGGATGCGGACGTTAGGCGGCTTCCCCCCCTAACAGAGCGGGTAAG
>JAZNMA010000041.1:0-11372 GCA_045579345.1 Christensenellaceae bacterium
TGAAAAAATCAAGTAAAAAAGTAGCGACTCGTTTAAGAGTCGCTACTTTTTTATTTATTCATATAAAAATATTTTATAATTATTATAAAATTTAGTTTAATTGCTTGTAAATAAAATTTATAAGTGTTATAATCAAATTAAATAATGTACTTAAAAGGTGGTAACATGAAGACAATAGTTATTGGAGTAATCGGTGCGGACGTTCACGCCGTAGGTAACAAGATTATCGAGTACGTATTAAAGAACGAAGGATACAACGTTGTGAACATTGGCGTTTTATCTTCTCAAGAAGATTTTATCAATGCCGCCATTGAAACTAAAGCTGATTTAATTATGGTTTCTTCTCTTTATGGGCAAGGAGAAATTGATTGCCGTGGCATGAGGGAAAACTGTATTGAAGCTGGTATTGGCGATATTCCATTGTTCGTTGGGGGCAATATAGTGGTAGGTAAGCAGAATTTTGACCAAGTAAGAGCAAGATTCGAATCCATGGGTTTTAATAAGGTTTATGGACCGGGTGTGCCGATTGAAGAAACTTTGCCTGATATAAAAGCAATATTGGGGGAATAATAGATGAGTCGGTATCTTATGATAGATTTCGGTTCTACTTTTACTAAGTTGACAGCGGTGGACACTGTAAAGGAAGATATTATTGCAACCGCAAGTCATTTTACCACGGTAGATACTGACATTAGCATAGGCTACAATAACGCGCTAGAAGTTTTAGCTGAAAAGCTAGGAGAAAAAGCTCCGAAGTTTGACAAGATTATTGGTTGTTCGTCTGCTGCGGGTGGATTAAAAATGGCGGCAATAGGCTTGGTTGAAGAGCTTACGGTGGAAGCTGCTAGGCGGGTGTGCTTAGGGGCAGGGGCAAAGGTTGAACTTGCTTTTTCTCATCATCTGACCAACAGTGACGTGGATAAAATTATCGAAAAAAATATCGATATAATTCTTTTGTCGGGCGGGACTGACGGCGGGAATGAAGAGTGCGTGTTGTTTAACCAAAAAATGCTCTGTCAGCGCGGTGTAAAAATCCCTATAGTTTTTGCAGGAAATAAAAACTGCACAGATGAAATCAAAAAGCTTAAAGAAGAATTTGGCATGAACGAATATTTTTGTGAAAACGTCATGCCTCGGTTAAACGTTCTTAATATTGATAACGCAAGAGACTGTATTCGAGATATATTTCTTAATAATATAATTCTCGCTAAAGGCATTAAAAAGATAGAAGGCGAAATAGATAAACTTATACTACCCACTCCAGAATCGGTACTTCGCGCAGCGACACTTCTTGCCGATGGTTATATGCGAGAGTCGGGGCTAGGTGAAATTGTGCTTGTGGATATAGGCGGGGCGACTACTGATATGTATTCCATATGTTCTGCGTCGGCAAAGCGTAGTGACGTAGTAATCAAAGGACTTGAAGAGCCTTACGCCAAGCGTACGGTAGAAGGCGATTTAGGAATGAGATATTCTGCGCTAGGCGTTCTAAATTCATTGACCGAAGAAGAAATTAAGCTTATTAACATGGACGAAAACGTGGATTTAGTTAAAGAACTTAATTATAGGCACGAACACGTCGATAGCATTCCCGAAACCGAAGAGCAAGCGCATATAGACGTAATTATGGGTAGAATTTGCGTTGACAAAGCAATGGGTAGACACGCTGGAAAGATGGAAGAGGCGTATACTCCGATGGGGATGTTATATAATCAACTAGGCAAAGACCTTAGCAAAATAAACTACGTTATCGGTACGGGTGGAGTGCTGGTGCATAATCGTGAGCCTCAAAAGATTTTAAGCGCAGTAGAATACACTTTAAGCAAGGGGTTAGAATTAAGACCGCGCAGTCCGAGATATATGTTGGATAAAGACTATATTCTTTCAGCAATGGGTCTGCTTGCGGAAATAGACCCTTTGCTATCATTAAAAATAATGAAAAAACACATAGTGAAAATAATTTAATAGGTGAGAAAATGGCTAAAAACAAGAAATTAACAGAAGAAGAATTTTTGCGTGAAAGAGAGGAAGTACTTGCTTCTTGGAAAACTGGTAAAGATTATCACTTAGACTTTGAAGAATCTATACCTTTTTTAAAAAGTATACCTGATGAAAAGAACTTTGCTATTAAGCTTGAAAAGGCTAAAAACGGCAAAGTTAGAACCTTAGTCCAACCTAGAGCGGGCGTGCCTGTGGTTAACAAGCACATAGAACTATTACAGTTCTTAGAAGAGGCAGGAGCAGACTTTTTGCCAAGCACGATAGACAGTTACACACGTCAAAATAGATATTTAGAAGCTGAAACGGGAATAAAAGAAAGTATTATGAACGACCGTGCCCTTCTAAATGGTTTCCCTTGCGTAAACTATGGTGTGGTAGGTTGCAGACAAGTTTTTGATGCAGTTAAAGTGCCGTTACAGGCAAGACACGGTACTCCAGACGCAAGGCTTCTTGCTGAAATCATTCATGCGGCAGGTTGGACGTCTAACGAAGGCGGTGCAATTTCTTATAATTTACCTTATGCAAAGAGTGTATCTTTGGAAGATTCAATTAAGTATTGGCAATACTGTGATAGATTAGTAGGATATTATGAAGAGAAAGGCGTGCATTTAAACAGAGAACCTTTCGGGCCTTTAACAGGGACTCTCGTTCCACCGTCAATTTCTAATACGGTCGGTATTATTGAAGCACTTTTAGCGGCAGAGCAAGGCGTTAAAAATATCACCGTAGGCTACGGAATGGGGGGGAACATTATTCAAGACGTAGCGGCAATCCGTGCATTACAGTCGCAAACTGAAGAATATTTACATAAATTCGGTTATGATGACGTTGTAGTTACAACCGTTTTCCATCAGTGGATGGGCGGGTTCCCACACGATGAGACAGAGGCACTTGGATTAATAGCATTAAGTTCTACAGTTGGTGCGCTTTCAGGTGCAACCAAAATGATTACTAAAACTCCTCACGAATCGGTCGGTATTCCTACTAAAGAAGCTAATGCACAGGGGATTAAAGCATCTAAGTTGGTTACCACGCTACTTTGCGACCAAAAATTTCCAGATTGTAAAGAATTACAAGAAGAAATCGACCAAATTAAAAAAGAAGTTAATTGCATGATGGATGCAGTCTTAAAAGTTGGTGACGGTGATTTAGCTCAAGGTACTGTAAACGCGTTTGCACAAGGGTTGATAGACGTTCCGTTCGCACCTAGTAAGTATAACGCTGGTCTTATTCTTCCCGTTCGTGACAACGATGGTTTTATTAGAATTTTTGAATTCGGCAACCTTGCGTTTACCGACGAAATTAAAGAATATCACCGTAAAAAAATAGAAGAAAGAGCTGTAGCCGAAGGTAGACCCGTTTCTTTCAACTTTACGATTGACGATATATACGCGGTAAGCTTAGGACATATAGTGGGTAGACCATCTTATACAGAAATCTAAAATATAAAAAAGAAGGTAAAAAAATGAAAATTAGTAACGTTATTTTAACCAAATCATACACAGGATTTTACTTTGACGACCAAAAGGCTATTAAGCAGGGTGCTGGACACGACGGCGTATTTTATATTGGTGAACCGGTTACAGAAGGTTTTACTAGCATCCGTCAAGCGGGCGAAGCAATATCAGTTCAACTAGTTTTAGAGGACGGGACAATAGGTTTTGGAGATTGCGCGGCAGTACAATACTCAGGTGCTGGTGGAAGAGACCCTTTGTTTTTAGCTAGCGATTTTATTCCCTTTATTGAAGAAAAAATAAAACCCATGCTTATAGGAGAGGACGTTTCAAGTTTTCGCCCTCTAGCAGAAAAATACGATAAATTAATGATAGACGGCAAACGTTTACACACTGCAATCCGTTACGGAATAACCCAAGCGCTCTTAAACGCTACAGCTAATGCCAAGAGAATTACTATGGCGGAAGTTATTCGTTCTGAATATGGTGTTGAGGGTGACGTGTATGAAAGTATTCCAGTGTTTACACAATCTGGCGACGATAGGCATGACAATGCGGATAAGATGATTATAAAACAAGCGGACGTTCTTCCGCACGCGCTTATTAACCACGTGGAAACAAAGCTAGGAAAAAACGGAGAAATACTTTTAGATTACATTGCTTGGCTTAGAGACAGAATATTAAATAATAGAACAGATGAAAAGTATGCGCCAACTTTGCACATTGACGTTTATGGGACTATTGGTTTAGCATTCAATTACGACGTGGACCAAATGTTTAAATACCTTATTAAATGTGAACAAACGGCTAAACCGTTTAGAATCCGCATTGAAGGACCAATCGACACAGGTGATAGAGAAGGTACTTTACGTTACGAAAAAGTACTTACCAAGATGTTAGACGAATGTGGAAGTAAACTTCAAATCGTTGCAGACGAATGGTGCAATACGTTAGAAGATATTAAACTATTTGCAGACGAGCATGCAGGACACGTTCTTCAAATTAAAACTCCTGATTTGGGTGGAGTAAATAACGTAGCAGAAGCAATTATTTATTGTAACGAAAAGGGAGTTGGAAGTTATTGTGGCGGTACTTGTAACGAGACTGACCAATCTGCTAAAGTTACGACAAATATAGCAATCGCATGTCGTGCAATTCAATGTCTTGCTAAACCAGGAATGGGCGTAGACGAAGGATATATGATTGTTAAAAACGAAATGAATAGGGTAATTGCAAGTGCAAATACACGTTCAAAAAATTAAGTTATAAAATTTTATAAAAATAAAACTATTGCCTTCTACCTTAAAGATACAAGGCAAAAAACATTTTCGGAGCAAATTATGAAAATAGGTGTTGCTGGTTCTTTAGAGTCTAACGACGCGCTTATAACCGTTACGACAAGCGATAAGACGGAGATTACAATAAAAAGCATAGTATACGATTTTTTTCATAAACAGATATTTGACGTTATTATTAAAACGCTAGACGAATTGGGTATTAAAAACGTGTCCGTACTATGTGAAGATAAAGGTGCTCTAGATTATACTATTAGGGCTAGACTGATTACTGCACTTTCTAGAATGGAGAATGAATAATGAGAAGAAGCATGCTGTTTATGCCGGGAAATAATCCTGCCATGTTACAAAATTCAGATATATTTGAAGCCGATTCGGTTATTTACGACCTAGAAGACGCAGTAAGTGTTTTTGAAAAAGATGCCGCAAGAATTTTGGTTTCGCAGTTCATTTCAAATTATTCTAAACCATTTCCTATGGAGATAGTTATCCGCATAAATGGGTTAGACACCGAATTTTTTCTTGACGACCTTAACTGTGTTCTTTCTAACAAAATTGACACAATTATGCTCCCTAAGGCAAACTATCAAGCGCTAGTACAGCTTGACGAAATTCTTTCGCATATAGAAAAAAGTAAAAATATAACTAAAAAAATAAAAGTTATACCTATTATAGAGTTAGCGTCTTCGGTTTTAGAAATAGAGCAAATAGTAAAAGCGCCACGTGTAGACGGTGTGCTTTTGGGTGCAGAAGATTTGACTAGCGACCTTGAAGTTTCCAGGACAAAAAAAGGTGACGAAATTCTTTATGCTCGAATGAAAGTAGCAATGGCGTGTTGCGCTTATAAAATTGATTCTATTGACACACCTTTTACCGACACTAACGACGAGCAAGGGTTAAAGGAAGATTGCGAAAAAGTTATGGCGCTGGGCTTTACTTCTAAATCCGCTATACACCCAAATCAAATAGGCGTAATTAATTCTACTTTTGTTCCAACTAAAGAGAAAATTGAGTGGGCGTTAAGAGTAGAACAAGCAAATAAGACGGCTTTAGAAAAGGGGGTAGGAGTATTTAGCCTTGACGGCAAAATGGTTGATAAGCCGGTAATAGAGCGCGCAAAAAAAATTCTTGTAAAAGCTAAAAGATATAATCTTATTTAAGTATAGGGTGTTAAGTATGAAAAATTCTATTAATAGAAACGTACCGCAAGGCTTTAAAGCTTTTAATGGTAGCAATAATTATAAAAACAATCCTATAACACGCATCAGCGAAAAACAAACGACCAATAGCGTTTTTCAGTTAAAAAGTTACCAAGAACTTTTTGACGTTCTTAATATTTCTGACGGCATGACTCTATCATTTCATCATCATTTAAGGAACGGAGATTACGTGCTTAACGAAGTATTAGGGCAAATAAAAAAGCGCAATCTTAAAAATATTAAGCTTGCCCCGAGTTCTATTTTCCCAAACAACAGCTCTTTAGTAGAACTAATTGAAAACGGCAACGTGACTGGGTTATCGGCAGATTATGCTAACGGTCCGGTAGCAAACGCTATTTCAGAGGGAAAACTGAAGGAATTATTTGTAATGTACACGCATGGTGGTAGACCCGTAGCAATAGAATCTGGTAAGTTACATATAGACGTAGCTATTTTAGCCGTTCCTACAGTAGACAAATATGGAAATGGAACGGGCGCGATTGGTAGAAGTGCGTGCGGAAGTTTAGGTTATGCAGTAAGCGATTTAAAATATGCCGATAAGGTAGTTTTAGTAACAGATAATCTAGTGGAAAAAGTAGACCAACCTCAATTAGAGGGAAAATACGTAGACTACGTCCTTAAAGTCGACGCTATTGGAGACCCGGCGGGTATAGTTTCGGGAACTACTAAAATTACTAAAGACCCTGTTGGCTTAAAAATTGCACGGCTTGCTACCTCTGTTTTAGATGAAATCGGCGTTATTAAAAATGGTGTTTCTATGCAAACTGGTGCTGGAGGCACGAGTCTTGCCGTTGCGCATTATGTGAAAAACATTATGAAAGAGCGTGGGATAAAGGGTAGTTTCGCTTCGGGCGGGATTACCGGATATTTTACAGAGATGCTTAAAGACGGATTGTTTGAAGAACTTTATGATGTTCAATGTTTTGACCTTGAGGCGGTACAATCTTGTTCTAAAAATAAAAATCATCACGTAATGAGTGGGAGTAGATACGCTAGTTGTTACGACGACAACGTTGTGGATAAGCTTGATTTCGTTATATTAGGAGCGACAGAAATAGACTTAGATTTTAACGTAAACGTTACTACCGATTCACACGGCATAATTATTGGTGGTTCGGGCGGGCATAGTGATACGGCGCACGGTGCAAATGTGACGGTAATTACCACTAACTTAATTAAATCCCGTATGCCTATAATTAAAGAAAAAGTTACAACGGTTACAACACCAGGTGAAGACGTAGACGTATTAGTTACCGAACGCGGAATTGCAATAAATCCAAAACGAACGGATATTTTGGAAAAGCTTAAGAATAGCAAATTACCAATTTACTCTATGAAAGAGCTGTTAAAAATTGCACACTCAATTACAGGTATGCCTGATAATATTTCTCTTTCCAACCAGCCTGTTGGTGTTGTTATTTATCGCGACGGGACGGTTATAGATACTATTTATAAGGTTTAACATGCAGTTAAAACAAGCGATTTTACAAACTGAAAAGCAAGCAGTTGCAAAATTTTTAAATGAGTTCGACTTGTCTTATAGGCAAGATACGGAATATACAGCGTATATTGAAAAGGACAAAGAAATAGCAGGGACGGTTTCTTTATCGGGTAATCTTATAATGCAACTAGCTGTTTGTAAACGTTATCAAGGCGAGAACATCGCGGTAACGTTAATTGACCATGCAATAAAAAAGCTTCGCGAAAGCGGGGTGTACGGCTATAAAGTATTTACAAAACCTCAATATATGCCATTATTTGAAAATATGGGCTTTCGTTTATTGGTTGGCACGGACAAGTTCGTTGCACTAGAAGGCGGAATATCCAACATAAAAAAGACAGTTAATAAGCTTGTAAATAAAGTTGTTATGGAACTTGGCTCTATTGAGTCGGATACCGGTGCTATCGTAATTAATGGCAATCCATTTACACAAGGGCACATGGAACTTTGTGAACATGTTTTAAAAAACCATAAAAGGCTACTACTTTTTGTGTTAGAAGAAGATTTATCAGAGTTTTCTTTCAAAGAGCGTTTTTCACTTGCTTTTGTAGCAATGCGACCGTACCACGATAAAGTTAGCGTACTGCCTTCTACAGAATATATCGTTTCAAAAAACACTTTTCCCGATTATTTTTTACATGGCGCGGACGAAACCACTCGAGTTTATGCGGAATATGACGCACTTATTTTTAAGAATTATTTTATGCCGGCACTCGGCATTAGTAAAAGATATTTTGGTAGCGAAACATCTAACTATATGAAGCTTTATAACCAAACTTGCTTAGAAGTTTTAGGAAAATCAGCACAAGTTGTGGAGCGTTTTGCTCAAGACGGAAAAATTCTATCCGCAAAATCCGTACGGGCACTTATTGATAATGGACAGACGGAAGAAGCACTAAAAATGCTCCCGCTATCTTGTCGTGCAATAATGAGATTAATTTTGGGCAGTAAGAAATGATAAACGACCAAATTTTATTAAATAGAGAAAATCGCAGACTAAAAACTATTGCATACGCGCAAAAATCATGTGTGGTTACGCTTAAAGCGAACGTTCCTGGCTGTGAAAAAAATATTCCACACTCTTACGCAGTTATAAGTTATTTTGCGCGTATGCTGTCTAAACTCGGTTTGCGTACGTTAGAGTGGTGTTTTGGTGCAGATGGGCTTACTATTTTCGCTGAAGCTTTGGACGGTGTTAAGTTAAAAAAAATTGCATGTAAGTGGGAAGAAGAACTGCCTATCGGTAGATTGGTTGACATTGACGTAACGCTAAAAGGCGAAAATTCTAGTTTAAATAGGTCAATTCCAAGAAAGTGTTTTTTGTGTGACAATTGGGCGTTCGTTTGTGGCAGAAATAAAACCCATACGACGTCGGAACTTTTAAATTATTATATGGACACAAGTGAAAAGTTTTTCCGTCCTATTATTGTAGACGTTATTAAAAACGCTATGCTTAGCGAATTAAATTTAGAAAATAAGTTTGGGTTAGTGACTCCATCGTCAAATGGTTCACACAGTGATATGAACTATCAAATATTGGAAAGTGCAATTATGCAAATATGCTCACCGTTATCGCAAGCGTTATTTATAGGACTTAAAGCGGGGCAGGATAAATTGCTTATGCAAAAATTAGTCCCCGTTGGATTAGAATGTGAAAGGTTAATGCTACAAGCAACGGGTGGTGTAAACGCCTATAAAGGCTTTATATTTGCGGGCGGTGTATTATTAGCATCGGTCGGATACGTTATTGGAAAGGGCTTATCTTATAACGATATTAGTACTGTTTGTGCTGAAATTTGCACCGATATGCCAAAGCCGACTCTTTCGTTCGGTTATAAAGTGTATAAAGAGGGATTTGGTGGAATTAGAAAAAATGCAGAGGGTGGTTTTAAGAGCGTGTTTAAGGCACAAGAACTACTTTTAAAACATTCCCCACAAAACGTATTAGCAAAAATTGTCGGAGATATAGACGATTCTGTCTTGCTTAAACGCGCTGAAAATAAGGATAGATATTTGTATTTTAAAAATTTTATATCCAGTTTACCAGACGAGCAAGAAAAAATGGAAAAGGCAACCGACGTCTGTATAGATAATAATTTAAGCGTAGGTGGAAGTGCGGACGTTTTAATTTGTGCTTTTATGATGAACGAAATTCAAAAACAATTTAGTTTTAAGGGAAGTTATGATTAAAGAAAATCAATTATCAACCGATTTGATAGGTGAAAAGACCACAAAAACTGACGACAAAATTGAATTATTAGGACAACTCGATGAGACTAGCGCGTCAATTATGGAATTCTATCACGATATTAAAGAGCAATCGCTGAAAGAAAAACTAAAAGGCATAGTCATCGTTTTATCTAAAGCAATGGCGGAAATTGCTGGTGTAGGTGTAAGGGTTGAAGAAATTCACTTAACCGAGCTTGTTCATGCAGTCGATGAATATAATCAAAAAGCAGGCTCTTTTAACGGTTTTGTCGTGCCAGGCGTTACTTATATAGGCGCTAAAGCGCACGTTGTTAGAACTGTGATTAGACGTGCGGAACGCGCTTACGCAAAAGTCTATGAGAACAGTGGCGGTAGTAAAATTATTTTTGAATATTTAAATAAACTTTCTTCGTTATTTTTTGCAGTCGCAAAATTTTACGATGAAAAATAAAAAACTAGCGGAATAGCGTTTATAAACGCTGAAAGTAGGGGAAGTGCGGTGAAAGTCCGTCGCAACAGTCATTACGGTATAGCCCGATAACCTACCCGATAGATAGATGTTTTTTCTTGGGCAGGGAAGAAATAAAAAAACATCTAATATGTTAAACACGCCCAAAGCGTGTTTTTGTTTTAGTGTAATAAACACTCAGTACACATGGGTTAATCCCAAATAAAAAAAGGAGAATAAAAATGAAATCAAAAAAAAACTTATCAAAACTTTTAACATTATTTTTAATTTTAACAATCTTGTTTACTTTTACTGCCTGCCAAAGTAAAGTAGACGATGGCATAGTAGAAGACGTAGTAATTACCGTCTCAGCTGAAGAGTATTCCGTACAAGGTAAAACGCTTAAAGATTATATGGATTATCTCGTTGGCGAAGGAAAACTTACTTACTTAATGGATGGGAGTTTGCTTAGCACTGTTAATGGCACGAGCAATACCGCTAACTCATATTGGATGATATATACCGACGACGAGGAAAATAGCGATACAACGTGGGGAACAATAGAAAAAAACGGTAAAGTTTATGCATCTGCAACAAGCGGAATAACAAGTTTACCCATTAAAGACGGATGCACTTATATTTTAACTTACCAAACTTTTTAGTTTATGAAAGCAACTAAAGATTTAACGATAATTGGCCTTTATACTGCCCTTTTAATTGGTGGTCAATTCGTATTATTTGCAGTTTCAGGAGTTGAAATCGTAACGCTTTTGTTTACAGCGTTCGCTTTTTATTTTGGTGTACTAAGGGGAATGGCACTTGCGACGACGTTTTCACTTTTAAGATGCTTCGTTTTTGGCTTTTTTCCTAACGTTCTTATTCTTTATTTAGTGTATTATAATCTATTTGCTTTTACGGTAGGATGGTTAGGCAATGCACTTAAACATAAGTTACACCTTAAAACTTTATTTATTGTTGTGAGTGTTGTTGCATTATTAACCATTTGCTTTACAATGATAGACAACGTTATAACACCACTATTTTATAGATACAACATTGAATCTGCAAAAGCATATTGGACGTTATCTTTAACCGCGGTAATCCCACAAACGGTGTGCGCGGTCATTAGCGTTTCGTTGACGCTTATTCCGATAACAAGATTTTTTAATAAATTAAATCTTAAAAATTACAACATTTAAATTTAACAAAAAATAGCCCACCAGCTTAGCTAGTGGGCTATTGTTG
>JAZNMA010000042.1:0-1665 GCA_045579345.1 Christensenellaceae bacterium
GTCTTTTTCCACGCGGCGGCGATTCTTTATTTTAATATCCGTTTCTATCTCCGCTTAGTCTTTCTTTTCAAACGGCAATCGTTTTTTATAATACGAGCGTGGATAATTTTTTCAAAGTAGCAAAAACTTTGCACCTTTGAGGTGTATCATAACCATACTTTCTTGAAAAGTTTGTGAAACTTTCTCAAAATACCCTGAATTTTGCCCTTTGAAATGGCTATATAGTGAGGGGCATTTTTCGTTTTCGCTGTAAAACGCTAAAATATGATAAAATTTCCTATTCTTTTTTCACTTTTTTGTGATTATATTAGTAGTGTCCGCATTTTCTTTTGTGGATAAAAATATTTTCAAATTTTTCCAAAAACCTGTTTAGAAACGTTTTCGGGCGTTTATAAAATAAATCCTTTCGCTTTTGAAAGGGCAAAAAAACAACTGCATAGTTTTCCGTTGCGTATAGCAAGATGTCATAGACCCAGTTTTTATTTTCTGCCGATTGAGGACAGCCGTGGATGCATCTAAGGGCGTAGTACGATTTAGCTAACTGGAGGGGTTAGCAAGTTAAGTCGTACTACGCCTTTTTTTTGTTTTACGTTCGGTTTTCTATGCAAATAAAATTTTTAGGAGGTAGCCTATTGAGCAAAAAACAGTATTTCAAAGTAACCCACGTAGGAAAGCCGAGTATCACGGATTTACCCAAGAGCGAGCAGAAAGTATTTTTCTCTACGCTTTTAGATAGAATCCTTGACTTGCAACGACTACAAACCAAGGAGGAAATTGCCTATGCCGATAATCAACGCAAAAGTATATAACGACGGTAGTTTTCCCATAGCCATTCCACCGAACTTGAATCCCCCACCAAAGCGGAAAGGGAAAGCAAAAGAGTATTTAGCAAAAATATCCTTGCCGATAAGCGAGGACGAGAACACCCCTCCAAGCGAAAAAGAAAAAGAGATAGCCAAGTATGCGAAAAGCCGAGCAGAAAAAGGCGGTAATGAAAAGATTGTAACGGTAGATTTGAAAGAGATTTTTAATGATTTATATGATAAGTTTGCGGATAAAAAGAAAGCAGAGAAAAAGCGAGAAATTATAAACGGATTAAGAGCTTATATTCAAGATGAAAGAGAATTAAAGGCATTTGTAGAAAGTCAATTAGAAAGAAAGCTGCGAAATTATATAGTAAAAATGACGCGTTTATATAGAAAGGTTTATAACAATGATTTTAATTATTTTTGTACGTTTACATACGACGATAAAAAACACAGCGAGGAAAGTTTTATGAAAAGTTTAAAAAATTGCTTAAAACATTTATCCAATAGAAAAGGTTGGAAATACATAGGCGTTTTCGAGCGTTCGCCTGAAAAGAAACGCTTACACTTTCACGGCATTTTTCATATACCCGAAAATGCTATGATAGGCGAATTGTTTGAAAAGAAAGATTACAGCTTGAAAAATCACAAAATGCAAAAAACGATACAAAATACGCATTTTAACGAGAAATTCGGACGGTGCGATTTTGAAGAGATTACGCACGTAGAGGTTTTGAAAAGTTCGATTAAATATATCTTGAAGTATATCAAGAAGTCGGGCGAAAAACTGTTAATTTCCAAGAACACGAAAACCTATAAAGTGTATGATATTTTAGATGACGATATACTTTGTCCCTAC
>JAZNMA010000043.1:0-4467 GCA_045579345.1 Christensenellaceae bacterium
TTTGGAATTTATGACTTGTTCCAAAATTTTCAGTACAAAATTTAGGGAAAATCTGAACATTTTATCAAAAATTTCAGTACAAGCTACTTTCAATTTTCGGCGTCATTTCAACGTTTAAGACTATTTTTTATTTCCAGTCTCAAGCGGCGCGGCGTCCACACAAAAACGAACGGAACGGAGCGGAAACGAAAACGAACGGAACGGAACGCCGCCCTGCCTTTGTGTTGTTGTCCTGCTTGCCTGTGCCGCGCCTGTCGTTTGGTTTTATTTTTTTGAGGAAATAAAAAAACGTCAACAAAATTAAAAAAACTATCCACAAAAATATCAAAAATCCCGTAACCATAATTCAATCAATCAATAAAACAATCAAAAAAGTTAAGTCCTTCATCAGCAACACTAAAAAAATTATCGACAAAAACCGCGTCCACAAAATTTAAAACGTCGTAACCAAAATTACAAAAATTCATAGACAAAAAAATAACGGCTACCGAATAGCCGCCGAGAATCCATAGACAAAATACAAAACTACAAACAATTACAAGCCGTCGGCAACGTTTGCCGCCATTGAATCAGCTATTGCCGCCGATTCTGCCGCGTCCGCTATTGCTTGCAATTTCTCAAATTTCTTTTCGCTGTCAGTATGGTTTATCTCAATGAATTTAGCCATCAAATATCTTTCCTTGCGTGCGTTGCCTTTGTGCGCCAATTTCGGCGACAGCATAATAGCACCGGTTTTTCTTGCAATAATACCTGTATCAGATAAAAGACGCAATGTGTCATTGACAGTTTGCACGGAGCAACCGCAACCGGCGGCGACTTCACGTACAGTTTGCAACAAAATATTATTGCTGTCCATATTCTTAAGAATGTACTTGACGACTTGCATTTTCTTATTGCCAATAGAATCAATCATATTGATAATACTGCTAAGGTAGGTAATTGCGAATCCCGTGCGCGGTACTTCCTTTACAACGACATCAACGGCTTTAACTTCGCCGATAACTTCGCCCGTGTCCGGGTTTATCTGCTGATAATATTCCTGTTCCTTTATCTGCAGAATGTGCGGTTGTTTTATCATTTTTATATCTCCTTTCAAAATTGCCGAATAGGAATTTTTTTTATCCGAAGAAAAACGCGCCTTTGTTATTTTCGCAAGCCTTATAAAAGCTACGCATTTGCATATTTGCTAATTCTTCAGTGTCAAATTTAATATCAGTAGAATTAACTTTTGGAACAAATTTTTCTTCGTCAAGCCAAGTATATTCCTTGCCGTCGTATGTAATAGAAATTGTATTGCCGTGTTGTGAAATTTCAATGACGCGGTTATAGGGGATTGATACAGTACCTTTCAAGGAATTAAAAAATATTGTCATATCTGCAAGCCTCCTTTCATAAAAAATTTTCAGAAATTATTAGTACAAATGTACTAGTGTTATTATACACTTTTGCCCGTATTTGTCAATTTATTTTGGAACATAATATATAAAAATTTCATAACAGAAAAATATATATCAAACGCTTGTACTAAAATCTATTGGGGGGAATTGTCTGACAATTTAACGGAGATTTTTCGGAAATTAAGTTTGACAAAATATCTAAAAAAATTTATCATTATGTTACAAAAAATTAGAAAGGTCTTGATAGTATGTCATTAGCAAAGACAGGTTATAAAAATGCTATTCAAGGTACAACCCGCGTAAGAGCCGCGCTCGATGAAAACGGCTATTTAGCCCCAACGGGTACAACGGCAGCGGGCGCAAAAAGTATCAGTATCAGTAAAGTTAGTGCGGAAAATTCCCTCACTGACAATACCGAAGTTTTAAATTTTTTCTTGACGCTTGCCAATGGTCGTGCTGACAGCTTAACTAATACAATGGCTGTAACGTGGTCAACGACTGACGGCGAAGAGCCTACCGAATAAAAAGGAGTGGTATAAATGGCGGCTGTATCACGTTTGGAAGTTACCAACGTTTTTGCTGACGATTCAACGGCTAAAATTGCCATTGATAACATCAAGCCGGAAAATATGACAGGCACGCAAATTGAAGTTATTCGCTCTCAAGTAATGGCGTTTAACAACAATAACGGCGGCGCACTCTCTACGAAGATGAAAAGTAAAAACGGCTTCAACTGGATTGGTATTAAAAAAGTGCAGATTGTAACATCTGATAAGACTGTTTTATTTTAAGGGAAGTGATTCACAATGGCGGCTAATGATTTTATTGGAACTGTAACGGCGATGAAATTAAAGACTATTGATACACTTGGAAACGAAAAAGAAACGCAGATTAACAACGGGCGTTTATTTGTAAATCCAACTGCAACTTATCAGCAAGTAGATACTTTCGCCCGTGCGCTTGCTAATCTTTCTACTGATGGTTACAACGATACAGATTTAATAACGGTTATCTCCGTTGCTGAACAAGTAGCAGAATAGAAAGGAGCGGAGCAAAATGGCTGATTCAATTACTAGCAGTAAAAATCTTACCATTGGTATTGAGTACACCAAAGGAAGTACTACCACAAAAACTTCAATCACAATCCCAAATTACAAATCGTCCCTTACCGAACAGCAAATTAAAAACGCCTTCGCCAATCAAAATGTAATTTATTATGACGAAGATCAAAGCGGAAATTATATAACTGTCGGCAGTGAAAATATTTACACGGCATCGACAACTAACCAAACAATCAATAACATTGATATTGGCTGGGAATAAATTTTAAAATAATTCGTCGTTATTAACGCGGTACTGTCTCAATTTAGTTTTGTCAGTCCTATCAATCCAAGCGTTAAACCATTCTGCGCCGCTTGCGTAGACAGATTTTTTCCCTTGCTTGATTTTATTGGCAATGACTATATCAAGGGCTTTAACGTAATAATTGACAAATTGAGGATACCTTTTCAAGTCGTCAGCAATGGCGGCTTTATTTGCGAACGGGCAAAAAATACAGCCTATTCTTTGGCGTCCTTCGTCATATAATTTACAGTACGGAATTTTAAATTTGTGAATATATTCCCAAACTTCCGTATCAGTCCAATTTACAATAGGATTAACCAATTTATCGCCCGTAATAGAATTTATTTCAAGTTCCCGACGTAATGAACGATACCTACTTTCAAAACGGCGAACACCTGTAACCTTAATTCTGCCTTTGCCGTTATTCAACTTCAAAGATTGACAACAATAACGAGCATTGCGGAGCGGCGGTATATGGTGATACACAATTAAATCAAACATTGTTGTATTAGGATATTCAAAAATTACGTCGTCGAAATTATCCACAATAAATTCAAGTAATTCCGGCGGCTCAACTGTCATAAAATTATAATGAGTATCGAATTTAACTTCAGCACGTTTCAATAAATCATAGACAACTACAGAATCTTTACCGCCGCTGAAACAAAGATAATAACCTTCAGCCGGTTCATTCTGTTTCAATAAAAAAATAGCGTCGTCAATCTTATCGACAACACCAAATAAAGTATTTTCAATCAACATAAAATAAAAATCCTCTCTACAGACTTATTCAAATTCCCAACATTGATACCCGTTATCCCGTAACCATTTAGAAATTATATGACGATGACAAAAACCAGACTTTTCATAACAGACAAAAATACAACCGTCAAAAATTTTGTAACAGTTATCAACGTCAAGTGTATCAAGATATTTTCTAAAGATTTTTGTATATTCTTCTTCCGATACAAGACCTTTTTTATAACCGTCAAGTAATTCTTTGGAAGGGTACAACATTGAACACCGTTTACCGTTCCAAAATCTTTGATACCTACTGACACAAATTATATTATCTTTACCAAATTGTTTAACAAGTTGTTTCAATTTCCCCCAATAACTTGTATAAATCATTTTGGAAACCTCCTTTCTTAATTTATACATTTATTCTAACACAGTTTGAACATTTTGTAAATCTAAATCATTACAAAATATCAAAAAAATTGTAGAAAATGTTGAATTGAAAGGAGCTTTTTTAATTTGTCGATACATTTTCAATTCAAAAAATATAAATTCCGTCCACAAAATTAAAAAAATTCATAGAGAAATTACCGAAAATCCCGTAACCAAAACTTCAATCAATCAAAAAAGTATCAGCATCACCACTAAAAAAATCAATACAATCAAAAAAAATAAAACCTGCAACGACAGCCACGCCACCACCGGCAGCACGACCAACAACACCACAGGCGGCGGCGTCCGTCCCGTTCGTTTTCGTTTCCTTGTTTGTTTTATTTTTTAGTGTAGTGTAGTGAGTTTGAAGTTGTAGCGTAGTGAAGAGAATTTTTGTTATATTCAATATAGAAAAGAGACTGGAAATAAAAAATAGTCTTAAACGTTGAAATGACGCCGAAAATTGAAAGTAGCTTGTACTGAAATTTTTGATAAAATGTTCAGATTTTCCCTAAATTTTGTACTGAAAATTTTGGAACAAGTCATAAATTCCAAA
>JAZNMA010000044.1:0-3579 GCA_045579345.1 Christensenellaceae bacterium
CATTCTAAACATTCGGCGCAAAGTTTTGCGTCTGTAAAGTTATCCGCTCCACAATGGGGACAACAACTTTTGCGCTCTCCATATGGCTCTTTATACGTTTCACGCTCGCTTTCGTGAAACGAGTTGTGACACGCCAAGCAATATAACATATGAACCCCTCCCCTTGCGCGTCATCCGTAATTGTAATAAAAACCGTCGTGATAATGAGCTATGCCCGTGCCAAGGTGTTTATACTCACTCTGAAATACCACGCCTGCGCCGTAAAGCCATGTGTGCGTTCCCTCAAGAGCCTCTTTTGCTATGCGATATGCCCGTTCAACTGCATGGGCTTCTTGCGGCATTTTTGACCGCTCGGGAAATACCACGCCCGTTTTAGCCAACGTGCCATACTGCCCAGGTTCTTCAAGCACCTCACGAATGGTGTTGGGAAAGCGACTGTCATTTACACGGTTCAAAATCACGTCTGCTACCATGCGCCTACACTCATCACACACCGCATCGGCACCCGCCTCATAATAAATCGCAACCGCAAGGCAATACAAATCGTCATCGGTGTACGTTTGAGTGGGGGCAACGGCATTTGTTTTGATTACTTTGCTTTCCTCTATCTGCACAATGGTTTCTACATCGACCGTTGTGGTGTGCTTATCCTCCCAATTCACTATATCGCGCTCCCACAATATGGAGTTGGACACGGGCACATACATTTCCTCGATAGCCTCATCTGCGCTAAAGGCGGTAAGTATTGCGTGATTGCTGAAAATCGCAACGATAAACGCCAATGCAACGCCAACAACAATTACTTTGCTATTATTCATCTTTGTGTTTCCTTACAATAAACACTCTACCGTCACGTGAAAACACGTCAACGGGAAAGCGACATCTTTTAGCGCACACTTTTAACCCCGCCGCTGCGACGTTGGAGTCCCTACATTCATGTTCAAGCACCTCCGCAATATCCATGTTGGAGTTCAAAAACTCCGTTATCAACGCCTGGTGCTTTCCCCATCTGCGTATCACACCTTCATCTTTTACTTCAACAAACCTCATTCTTTTTTCCTTCCTTTCTTGTAAAATCATTAAACCATTCTTCGCCACTAACCAACGTTTCAAATTTACATCTGTATATCACACACAGTTTTACCGCCGTTTGCAGTCGAGGAATGGTTTTTCCCATTTCAAGCTGTGACATAGCCTGTCTTGATATCCCAAGCATCTTGGCGACTTGCGCTTGATTATAACCCGCCTTAATCCTACATTCTTTAAGCGTGTCAATCACTCCTTTCGTGTTTCGTTGTCTTTATGTTACCACCTTTTAATCCGTTTGTAAAGCCTAAATTTACAAAAAAATGAAATTATCTCGAAAATAAACCGTTTTTATTAAAAATGATGCGCGTTTTAAGCGTTAAAGTTGCAAAAACGCGCAAAAATGGAAAGACCTCCGCCCGGCTGCGGAGGTCAATTCCAAGGGAAGATATAAAAAGAAAGGAGGGGCTAATTGTAAAGTCCCGCGCGATAGTTGATAACAAATATTCGTATCATGTCCATCGACAAGTCCATATCTGCGGGATATCCTTGCGCGTCTTTTTTGCCTGAACCCTTGATATATCCTTTGTCACAAAGGTGTTTAATCGCGGGAACGGCATAGGGCGCATCTTTTTGTATTTCGGTAAAATTATTATAACGCATTTCATCACCATTTGCAAGGTCATCTATTATCCACATGGGTTTTACTTCATTGCACCATGTTTTGTAAGGTGCGACGCTTCGAGAGGTTTTGGTAGAATTGGGGTCGTTGATATATATTGTGTCGCCGTCAATCTTCCAGGCGAGTATAAAATGCCCGCTGCTCGTCCAAAGCCCCTCCTTGGCGCGGCCTATAACCATATGCCCGTTTTCAAGCGCCTTTTTTACCTCTGCGTGAGAGGTTGTTTGGTGGGCTTTAATGCCAAACACAGATAGTTGCGGAACAAAATAGGCCCAATCTGTACCCTGGCCATCTTTGCGATATCCATGCGCTGCCGACCACGCGCAAGTTGCAATGGGGGTTATGCCATTGTGTTTGAGCGTGTCTATTACCATGGCGGCACAAGTCGGCCCACACCCGCTATTGCCTATATTTCGAGCGGTATTCCCCGTTGAAGAATACATGATATATTTCCAACGGGGGTCGTTCTGACTGTAATATGTCGGCTTATTCGTCATTGGTATGCGCTCCTATCTCAGCCATGATGGGAGATATCACAGCCATAACAAGAGCGGCAATAACAGGCTTCCACATGGGCGCAATAGTCAGCGCGCCGATAAACAGATCGAGGTTGGCAATCAGCACACCGACGACCCCCTGTATTATAGTTCGCAAAAGCCTGAATTGCCAATCGTTTGAATAAAACAGTTTCTTCATTTTTGCACCTCCGATTTTATTTCTTTAAGTCTGTGGTGAATGTTCTTTATTTCAGCTTTCATGGTGGGGATTTCAACGGCGAAGTTGTTGTGTTTGCGCACTTCGGTGGTAAGCGCCTCAAGTTTTGTGTCTGTAACGGCTTGAAACCGCTCAAGTTTTGCATTGAGCCTTTCGTCTGCAAGTTCGGAGTTTTTATCCAATTTTGCATATAAATCTTTTGAATTGCGCTTTGTCAAAAAGTATTCTCCGAGCAACGCGCTCGCCGCTGTGATTATCGCCACTATTACGGTGTCGTTCACATAGTCACCACCATTTCTTTAAGTTTGCCGCGCAAGGTGAGGGTTTGCAAGCTATGAGATGTAGGCAACAACATCTTTTGGGCGGCATACCCGCCCCATTCAAGCCAGCTTGTCATACTTATAACCTTAAACGGCTTAACGGACACTTTGTTGTTGAATTTATCTATTACAATTTTTCCAGGCCCCGTGATGAAAGGCTTGTGTGAGTGCCCCATTATTAAAGCGTCCATGCCGTCAATGGCATACCCCATACGCTCACCGCGATTTACCACGCCGCCTGTAAGCGCGCCGCCTCCAGCTCCGTGTGTCACTACTAAGGTATATGTGGGATTTTGTCGCCCATCGCCCTCAGAGTTGCCCATCTGTATCTTTACAAACGCAATGTTTTCCCTGTAAATGTCCTCTTTATCGATTTTACAAAGAATATCATATGTTGGGTCGTCGTCCGCGTCTTTGCCGCTTCTGCGCTCATGGTTCCCCGACACCGCACATAATATCTTATCCGCTACGGGTTCAAGAATTTTTGCCATAAGTTTCTTCTGGTCGGCGGGGCGGCGTGTTTCTTCAAACACATTAGATACAGACGATCTGGTTGCGTTGTTTATTAAGTCCCCACCAAGAACTAAAAATATATTCGGGTTGTTTTTGATGCTGTCTATAAACTTAATAAACTCTTGCTCCATACATTCGGCGGCCCCTAAATGAACGTCAGCAATGGGAATTATTGTAATATCCTCTCGTGCGGGAAATTTGTGCACAATCATCTCAAAATCGCCCATCATATCAATCTCCCTTTTACGTCAACGTCCCGAAAACATACGCGGTCACAAGATAGTTCGGCGAGTTTGCGCGCGACCCGCCACTCATAGCGTAATA
>JAZNMA010000045.1:0-2839 GCA_045579345.1 Christensenellaceae bacterium
GTAAGCCCCTTTAAGGTCATTGTTGAGCCATTCGTTCCGCTCATCAAGCGTACTTGTCATGTTGATTATTTTTCGACGCAGTTCCGCATAACGCTCCACATCAGCGGGAGAGCGGTCGGTGATTAAATTCAATGGCATTAACTAAACACCCGCCCCTCATAATTACCACGAAACGCCCCGTTATAAGAATAGTTAATGTTAGTTATAAACACGGTGTTTGTTGCATATTTGTTTTCAAGCGTTATGTTGTCCATCACATCAAGGCGCGGGTCGGAACGATATTCTCCGCTAACCGTGCGTCTGTGTTTAAGGCAATCTTGAACCCATTGCGCCACATCAGCGGCAACCGCAGAATTTTGTATCAATTCGTTTTTAACCAACTGCGTTTCACCGTTGTTGGTGTTGGTAGTGATCGCCATACCATCATTCACATCTACGCCTTTAAGCTCTTTAGAGAGGGTATATTCGGCGTTTCTGTATGAAACGCGCTGTGATATAAGATAATCGGTCAGCGTTTGAGCAAGCGGCTCGACGCGCATAATACCTTCCCTATCTTGATACATTACGCACAACGCGGCGTTTGCGCACAACTGCACCACTTCCGCACAAGTGTGTGTAAAATCACTTGGAATAGTGACAGAAATGTCACTTAGCGAAGCGTCAATAACCCACCTATCACTCCCACTCTCGGTTTCGGGAATGTATGCTTGCTGAAACGCCTGTGTCGCTAATTGCATAAGCGTATATGTTCCCGCTGTGATAGAAAACGGGTTGTTCATAAACACTATTAAATCTCGCGCCTCAAACGTAGCGGTTATACCATTCTGCGGCGTGTCCCATCCGCTTAACCAAAACGTACCCGCCTTTATCCATTCCATCTGTCCATCTATCTCATAGCCATATTTAACGCTTATTTCTTGCCTCTCAGCCAAGTATTTATATAACCCCGTATCATTAAAGGGGTTCCACTCTTGGTCGATGTTGGATAATTCAAAGCGTATAGCGTTTTTAGGAAGCGTGAAAGACAACAAATCTGCGGATGACTCATGTGCATAACCCAACAAATCGGCGTTTGTAAACACTTCAACGCGCCCAACGGTTATTTGTTCCACCCTCGCGCGGCGACGGGGCAGGCACCATGAATTTATCTGTATTTCGATACGATTATAATTCGCAAAATCAAAATCCACGTTGCCCGCAATGGTGGTGTTGTTTGTTACGTTTTTTTGAGCGACTAAAGTGGCACCGTTATATACGCGAACGGTAAAACTTTGCGCACACTCTCCAAACGCCGTAGACCATGCGATATATATTCCAGGCACGGTGTTTGTGTTGACCGTGGGGTATGTTATTGTGATTATAGGCTGAGGGCTGAACACCAAATCATCGCCGCAGATAACGCTTGACACAAATCCTGTGTTTTGTGTTACGACGGGGGGAAGTGCAGAAAACGACCCATCCAACGCCCACATATTGTGTTCAAGGGTGATATATTTAGAAAACCCCTCTAACTGCATTTCGGTAGTCTGCGCCACGTCTGAATAGTCGGTATGCCCGTTATCTGACGCCACGCCAACCGAGGCGTCGGGGTCGGTTATTTTGTAAGAAATTTCGACTTGACTTTTTGGCACTATCGTTTGTAATTGCGCGTTTTTCCATGCACTTGAAACAGGCTGCATATATCACACCTCCACAAGCGATAATGTTGCGTCGGTATATCCCCTTATACCCCCGTTGTCGTTGCGCAGAAATATTGAGGCGCTTCGATCTGAAACATACATTTCGCGTGTTTCCCATGCGCCAATATCTTGATTAAAAAACGTTACGGGGTTCACAAAATTTTGGCTAAAAAGCGACAAAATATTGGCCCAATCAGAGGTGGAGATAAATCTCCACTTGATTGATACCTTGGCAACATTTTGGCGAATTACTGCGCCTATCATATACCCCTCAACATTTCGGGCGCTATCTACCACCGTTGCGGTGTTGGCGTCATAAAACGAGGGGTCGGGAATGGGCACACCCGCTATGGTAACTAAGGGTCTGAAATTAGCCATATATCAAGCCTCCCACTCCAATTTGCGTTCCGCGCTCCTTTTCGGTGCGCTTCACGGATGAATATATCTGCTTTCCGTCAAGCATTACGACCACGGGCTGATTTTGCTGGGAACCGCTGTTCGCCATAGCCGCGGTTACTGCGTTATAAACGCCATCAGAAACCGCTTCTACAATTTGGTCGTTGTTGGCTACCGCTGTACGACCGCCTATCGTGCCCACCAGCTCGGGGCCAGCTTCACGCGCCATGAATAACTGTCCTGTGGGCGCAAATCCGCCATCGGCTTTAGCCGCCACAAGGTTCACGCCAGGGCTGTTTTCGCCAAGCAGTTGACCGACCTTTTCCCACCCACTGACGGACACATCTACCCCAACACTCACGGTGTATGACTTTTTTGTAAGGTTCGTCAGTCGGTTGTAAAGCACATCTAGTTGGGAAATAACCCCATCTTGCGACGTTTTAAGCTCATCAACTACTTGCCTTTGCTTTTGTGTGTTAGCCCTTGCTTCGTCAGCAACTTGGTTGGCGGCTTCTGCGTTCATTTTAAGGCGGTCAAGGTTCTCCACCGTCGCCCGATATTCTTCTGACTGCATATAATTAGCCAGCGCCCGAGCGTCGGTAAATGTTTTACCCATTTCTGCCATATCATTTTGAAAATCCCTAAACGCATCTTCATAAAGTTGATTTGCCTCATCCGCATACGCCACGGCCTTCTGCTCGATATCCTCTAACTCGGCAAGCGTTTCCTCTGCGCCTGTAAGTTCCAACCCTATTTTGATGTTT
>JAZNMA010000046.1:0-1920 GCA_045579345.1 Christensenellaceae bacterium
GGTCCTCTTCGTCAACTTCAAGTATGGTCTCATTGCCAATCATATCCATAATGAAAGAATTTTCATGAATAGCTTCTACTATGTTTTGAGCATCTTCTACCTCTATATGAATTTCGACCTCGTCATTTTCAATGTTATCAACATATTTTGATAAAGAGTGAAAAGCATTTCCAACAGATTCTAGGTGTAAGTTTTCAACCGTTAAATTGTCAAGAGCTTCTCTTATTTCTGGAGAAACGTCAGCACCTTCTGGTACTATAAGTTCTTTAACCCCGTCTAAAATTCCGTCAAACATTCTCTTTCCGTTATCATCGAGTTTGTTTATAGTCCCATCAACGTTAATAAGAATATCGCCAAGATTGGAAAGAACAGTTTTTGCGTCTGCATCTGAATCAACAATGTCTTTAATAGCGCCTTCTACGTCAAACACGTTGGTCGTAAGCTCTGACATTACTACAAGCACGTCGGTCGTGGTATTAACGTTTATTTTGTGCCCCTCTTCATCCGTAACGGTAGTAAGCGCGTCAAAATACCAGCCACCAACAGTGTTATAAAATTTAACGATAGGAGAATCTGTAATGCTTTTTAAGGTTTCCGTTAATGCGTCTTTCGCTGTGTTTATTACGTCGTCAACGACTTCGCCCTCATAAGCCACAATGTATTGCTCGCAACTAGCTGAAAATACAATTGTACCACTAGCAGAAAGAGGTGCAAGTTCATCATCAACACTAGCTGAAGAGGCCCCCCCTGTCGAATCAGGTATAATATTAGCCATCGTCTCAGCAATTTTAGCAAACTGTCCAACAAATCCGGTTACCGGAACACAGAATAAGAACGCCACGACTAAGCCTTGCACTAAGCCAAAAATTAAACCCACACCACGCTTTTTGCCTTTTTTTGAAGGACGAACGAAAATTTTTAATATTTGAAATAATATTAACCAGCTTAAGAAACTAAGTACGCTGAACACTAAAATAAATACAATCGTTCCTATAAGCATTTCTATTATCATATTGATAAACGAAACTATTTGTTGCGGAAGTTCCGCGCTACTTAGCAACGCTTCATTTATAACTGATGATAGCGATTGCCCATCAACCTCAACGCCAAGCAATATATCAACAAAAGTTTGCCTTAAGAAAAAAGCAACCACTGCAGAAATTAGTACTAAAACAAGTCGCAAAATTGAGCGGTTTTGTCCACGAAGTAGTCCTAATAACCCTCCAAACAACACGCAAACAATTGTAAAATAGATAATCCCTAGACCGAAACCCATAAGTCACTCCTTTTAACTTTTACCATATTATACGTTTAAAAATGAATTTTCCTCGGTGTGTTATCACCATCTAAGTTTATTGTATCACTTTTTATTTTATTATGCAAGTAAATAATTACGTTCGTATTATTCTGCCAAATTTTTCGACAAATAAAAAATCAGAAGAACATCTGCAAAAAGTTACTTTCTTGCTTTTTATACAACATTTGTTCTTAAAAACAAAGTACTTCGTATGTCCTAAGTAATAATTTTTTAAAAAATATTCTACTAATTAAAAGTGAAATACGCTCTAAAAAGAACAGAGCGCCTAATTTATACATAATTTATGAATTAGCGCAAGGATTTTGCATAAGTGTAGCCGAGTTTTTTGATTGTAAATATTTTAAAAGTTTTAATATAATAGACTAAACCACTAACTATTGTTAGTGTTTTTTGTTTATTCAAACTGATTATAACTTCCGACATCTTCACGGACGCAATAGCGTAGCGGTCGTCGGGACGGAATACGGTTAAATAATAGTAAAGGGCAAAATTTATTTTGATAAAAGACGACTAGTCTTTTGTTTTCGTTAGAAAACACCTTTACGAAAAAATTGATTTATTGTATTTATGCTTGCATTAAAATACAATAATCAATTTAATTA
>JAZNMA010000047.1:0-19514 GCA_045579345.1 Christensenellaceae bacterium
TAATTAAATTGATTATTGTATTTTAATGCAAGCATAAATACAATAAATCAATTTTTTCGTAAAGGTGTTTTCTAACGAAAACAAAAGACTAGTCGTCTTTTATCAAAATAAATTTTGCCCTTTACTATTATTTAACCGTATCCCGACCCGGCAACCGCTACGCTATTGCGTCCGAGAAGATGTCGGAAGTTATAAACAGTTTGAATAAACAAAAACCACTAACAATAGTTAGTGGTTTAGTCTATTATATTAAAACTTTTAAAATATTTACAATCAAAAAACTCGGCTACACTTATGCCAAATCCTTATAAATGGATAATAGACAATTCTGATTATTTAATTTGTTATATTACTCGTACTTATGGAGGAGCTTATAAAACATTTAAATATGCGAAAAGATAAATTCAATATATAAATGTAGCGAAGAAAGCTCTCGAGTAACTAAAATCTTTTTAATTTGTCGAAAAATTTAGTAGAATAATACGAACATAATTATTTACTTGCATAATAAAATAAAAAGTGATACAATAAAAATATACGGTGATGATGCACCGAGGAAAGCTCGTTTTAAGAGCATATGTAATAGTAAAAAGTTAAAAGGAGTGACTTATGGGTTTCGGTTTAGGAATTATATGTTTTACAATTGCTTGCGTGTTATTCGGAGGGTTATTAGGTCTTCTTCGTGGACAAAACCGCTCAATTTTACGACTTGTTCTTGTAGTAATTTCCGCAGTGGTTGCTTTTTTCTTAAGGCAAACTTTTGTGGATATGTTGCTTGGATTTGAGGTTGAGGGACAATCGGTATCGTCAGTTATAAATGAAGCGTTGCTCAGCAGTGTGGAGCTTCCGCAACAAATAGTTTCGTTTATCAACATGATAATAGAAATCCTTATAGGAACAATTGTATTTATTTTAGTATTCAGCGTGCTCAATTTCTTGAGCTGGTTAATAGTGTTTCCTATATTAAAAATTTTCGTTCGTCCTTCGAAAAATGGCAAAAAGCGTGGCGTGGGTTTAATCTTTGGTTTAGTTCAAGGCTTAGCTGTGGCGTTTTTATTCTGCGTTCCGGTAACCGGCTTTGTTGGACAGTTTGCTAAAATTGCCGATACAATAGCTAATATTATGCCTGATTCGTCAGGAGGACCGTCTTCTGCCAGTGTTGAAGACGAGCTTGCACCGCTTTCTGCTAGCGATACGACCGTATTTTCGGCTAGTGGCGACCAATACGTTGTAGCTTATGAAGGCGAAAGTGCTGACGACGTTATAAATACGGCGAAAAACGCATTAACGGAAACGTTAAAGGGTATTATTGATTCTCCTGTTGTTAAATTTTATAACTCTGTCGGTGGTTGGTATTTTGACGCACTTACTACCGTTACGGACGAAGAGGGGCACAAAGTCAACATTAATACCACAACTGACGTTCTTGTAGTAATGTCAGAGCTTACGACCGACGTGTTTGACGTAGAAGGCGCTATTAGAGACATTGTGGAATCAGATGCAGACCCCAAAACTGTTCTTTCTAGTCTTGGCGATGTTCTTTTGAACGTTGACGGCACTATAAATCAACTCGACGAAAACGGAAAGAAGATGTTTGACGATATTTTAGACGGGGTTAAAGAGCTTATAGCTCCTGAAGGCTCTGACGTTTCTCCCGAAATAAGAGAGGCGCTTGACAATTTAACGGTTGAAAACTTGAACTTAGAGTCTGTTGGAAATGCTTTTCACTCTCTGTCAAAATACGTAGATAACCTTGAAAACGAAGAAGTTGAAGTGAATATTGAATTAGAAGATGCTCAAAACATAGTAGAAGCTATTCATGAAAATTCTTTCATTATGGATATGATTGGCAATGAGACCATACTTGAAGTTGACGAAGAGGACCACAAAACCTTTACCGACGCTATCAATAACATCGAAGGCATTACCGAACAAGAAAAACAGCAACTTCTAAATATGTTTAAAATAAATTAATCTAAAACGGTTATTTTAATATTAAAATTGAATAGATAATTAAAAAATAAAAAGGTTGTTAGTTTTCCTAACAACCTTTTTGTTGTTACAAGGGAATACCTTGACAAAATAGCAAGTTAAATGTATAATTAATTTATCTTTGTATTGGAAAATTTAATATGGATATAAAAAAGTATTTAGACGAGTTTACTAAAGAAAAATGCGCTTGTGGAAAAGTTCATAAAACCGAAGTTAAAGACATTATAGTTAAGAGCGGGGCAATTAATGAATTACCCCGACTTATCAAAAAATTTAACTCAAAAAAACCGTATATTCTTGCCGACGTTAATACCTTTAGCGTTGCGGGAAAGGCTATTTTAGAAATTTTAGAAAAGCAAAATATCGAATATTCAAAATATGTCTTTTTCAATAAAAAGTTAGAGCCTGACGAAAAAGCGGTGGGCGGTGCAATTATGCACTTTGATAGTTCGTGTGACCTTGTTATTGGCGTAGGTTCTGGAGTTATAAACGATATAGGAAAAATTTTAGCCGCCACTTCAAAGCTTCCATATTTTATTGTGGCGACAGCACCTAGTATGGACGGATATGCGTCTGCTACCTCATCAATGTCTATGGACGGGGTAAAGGTCTCGCTTTCTAGTAAATGTGCCGACGTTATTATTGGGGATATAGACGTCTTAAAGAACGCGCCTTTAAGAATGCTACAAGCAGGGCTTGGCGACATGCTTGCAAAATATATCAGTATTGCAGAGTGGAAAATTGCAAATGAAATTGTTGGCGAGTATTATTGCGAAAGGGTGGCGGACCTAGTTAGAGTTGCGCTTAAAACTTGTGTGGATAACGCGGGCGGGCTTTTAAGTCGTGACCAAGTAGCGGTTAAAGCCGTATTCGAGGGGCTAGTAATCGGCGGTGTAGCCATGGCGTTTGCAGGGGTTTCAAGACCTGCGAGCGGAATAGAGCATTATTTTTCGCACGTATTTGATATGCGTGGCTTAGAGTTTAATAAAAAAGTGGATTTGCACGGCACTCAATGTGCAGTGGCGACGTTAATCTCGGCAAAACTTTATGAAAAGGTGCTAACCATTACACCGGATAAAAACAAGGCTTTAGCATACGCAAAGGCGTTTAATTATATTGAACACAAAAAAACTATGAAAGAGTTTTTGGGTAAAAGCGCTTTAGCCATGATAGAGTTGGAAAAAAAAGAAAAGAAGTATTGTAAGAGAAAGCACAAGTTAAGGCTTAATACAATACTTAAAAAATGGGACAGTATAACAGAGATAATAAAAGCCGAAATACCGTCCGCAAACGCGATTGAAAAGTTGCTTGACTCTATAGGCGCGCCAAAAACTGTTAAAGAATTAGGCATTGACGCCGACCTATATACTACTTTTATTTTAACCAAAGATATTCGTGATAAATACGTTTTATCAAGACTGCTTTGGGATTTAGGCGAGGAGGATATATTTCATGATTAAAATTATGTTTGTCTGTTATGGCAATATATGTAGAAGTCCTATGGCGGAGTTTTTGTTTAAGGATTACGTTCAAAAAAAAGGCGAGAGCGAGAGCTTTTTTGTGCGCTCGTCAGCGACAAATAGAGATGAGCTCGGCAACGGAGTGCATTACGGAACGAGGGCTATTTTAGATAGATTAGGCATATCTTATAAGGGAAAAAGAGCGGAACTTCTTAAAAAAGACGACTATGACAATTACGATTATTTTATTGGCATGGACCAAAACAACGTTGTAAATATGCTAAGAATTTTAGGCGGTGACCCGGAAAATAAAGTAAGATTATTAATGGATTTTGTCGGTGAGCATAGAGACGTGGCAGACCCGTATTGGACGGGGGATTTTGAAGTAACTTATAATGATATTAGTCATGCAATAAAATATCTTTATAAATATATAAAGGAGCAAAAATGAGGAAGGTTATAACCTCGACGGAAATCGGCTCGGCGTCTAAAAGAGTTGGGGAAAAGAAAGCTATAGAGCTCGTTGCAAAAGCCGGCTTTGACGCTTATGATTTTTCGCTAATATCTAATATTGTTAGTTACGACTATAAAACTAAAAAAGCGGTGTACGCGGACACTCCACTTAGCGGGAAGGACTACTTAAAATACGTGCGCGAGCTAAAAAAAGTGGCGGAAGATAACGGCATTTTTTGTAATCAAAGCCATGCGCCATTCCCTAGCTACGTTCCGTTTATACAAGACCACGTAAAAAGAGCGATTGAGTGTGCGGCTGAGGCGGGTGCTAAAATATGCGTCGTACACCCGAACAACTTTAAAGGCGTAAAGGAAAACGTTGAGATTTTTTTGGAGCTTTTGCCGTTTGCGAAAGCGCATAAGATAAAGCTTGCCACCGAAAACATGTGGGATTGGAACGATGAAAGGGATGAGGCGAGCGTGGCGGCGTGTTCGCATCACGATGATTTTTTAGCGCACGTAGAGGGTGTAAACGACCAAGATTTTGTGGCGTGTTTAGACTTAGGACATGCGGAAATGCAAGGATTAAATACTTCAGCCGTTAAGATGATAAAAACACTCGGCAGTCATTTACAGGCCTTGCATATTCACGACAACGATAGAAAGCACGACAGTCACTGGATTCCCTTTTCAATGCAAATAGATTTTGACCAAATTTTAAATGCCTTAAAGGAAATCGACTATAAAGGCGATTTCACGTTAGAGTGCGATGCATACATGCGAGAATGTCCGGACGTTGAGGAAGGCTTTAAGGAAATTTACGGAGCTGTTAAAAAATTAGCGCAAAAATATGAAAAATTAACCTAATTTAGGGGGCAAATAATGAAAAGAAAAATTTTAACTATAAGCTTATGTCTGGCGCTTAGCCTAGTAGCCGTATATGGCGCGTCTTGTGCGCTAATTGACGGGATATTTGGTGGAGGAGAAGTTAAAAGAGATAAGAGTAACGCGTTTATAAGGGTTATGAACGGTGTATTTGAGAGCGCGGATTACTCGGTTGTTGAGAGCTTGCAATCTGGCGAAAGTAGTAGCGGGGGAAAGAAAACAGCTGGATATAATTCGGGGGTACAAGCAAATATTCCAGTTGTTTATGCAGAAGCGAGCCCATCTTTAGACGCTTCCGCGCGTATGGAAAGTTTAGTAGATAAATTTATCGGGAATAGCGGGATTCCACTTACCGATAGTAACGAAAAAGCCATTAAGGGAGAAGCGTTAAGCGACGCCACGGGTTATTCAGGAATAGTTAAAGCGCTTATGGCAATGTACGGCGACGAGGTTTTTGAAAAAAACTATACCTATTCAAACGTAACCTTTAGCGTGAGTGAAAACGCAGGTGTTTATACCTTGATTGGTGTTCATAACCGCGAGGGTGGGTTTTCTTCTGGGATTATAGTCAACTTTGCAGAAAAGGGCGGAGAATATTCTCTTGGCTATGCGCAGTACGCACTTGTCGGTTCGGCATATGAGAGCAATGGTGTAAAAGTTGTTAATACCTCTTCAGAAATAGAATTTGCGTATTATAACAGTGCTGTTGGCGCAATGCGTGTGGAGTTAGGGGCAGACGGAAGCGATGCACTTTACAACTACGATAACGCTAGCGACAAGTTCGAAGTTACTAAAATACTAGCGTGTTCGTTTGATTTGGAAAACTACGTTGCGGACGATATAGATAGCTCAACCCAAACGCAAAGCAAAGAAGTTTTAAGTTTTGTTAAAGACGTCCTTGGATTTAATAATCAAACAGTTACAAAGATTAAGAACGTAAAATCAACGGGACAAATTAAAGACGACGAACTAGCGGAATTAAACGCAATGGTGGAAAGTAATTATTACGTTAGTCCATACTATTATCAAACAAACGACTCTTTCGTTAGAGAATCTTACTCGGTGCCCGAGAGCGTTACAGTAATAAAGAAAGGCTCTATTCCGGCAACAAAGGTGGTTTATATACATGAAAACGTGACGAAAATCGAGAGCATGCCGTTTGAACAACCGCAATACTTAGAGGAAATAGTTTTTCTTAATCCAGACGGCGGGAAGCTTACACAAATCGGCTCGTTTGACCAAACGGCAAACGGTAGGCCAACCTTTATTTTGAGCATGACGAAAGTTAAAAACTTTACTCTTCCAAAAACGGTTAAGAAGTTAGAGCTTGGTGATTACGTGGTAAATACTGTTGTGGAAAAACTTGACCTTTCAAACTACTCGCCAAACTGGATAAACGATAAATCAAATTTTACCTATGAGTTTAAACAAGACGACTTTTATCAAGGAATGCAAAACTATTCTAAGGAAACGTATAGAAATAAAGCTTACGTAACGCTAAATATTTGCGGTGGCACACACGTTCCATATAAAGAAGTTAGATATATTAACGAACTTTACATGCCACAGTTTAATATGGGAATAACTTTTGATACTTGGTACGAAATTCAACTAGGAGAAAACGGAAATACCGTTTACGCGTTTGATTATATAACAAAGGTTTTACAAGCTACAGAAATGCCATATAGTGAATGGCTAGAAAAACAAAACTATACACTAAGTCACGACGTGATTGGTAAACTTTATATAAACGATATAAATACAATCGTTTCTGAAGAATTATTATACGGCGATTTTAGCTCAGAAGATAAGTACGGCAAGGGCGAAGAATATGAAAGAGAAGATTTTGCAGTCACGCTTTACGACGATGAAACGCATAGCGACTTTAGTCACGGTGACAGTGCAAAACCGTCAGGGCAAGCTTATATATATTCTACAATAAAAGAAATAATAGTATCTTCCGCACAATATAACGCCGTAAAAGACGAGGTGGAAGATATATTCGAAAAAGAAGTCCATTCAATAGAAAATCTCATAAACGAACGAGTAAAGGTTACTAAAAAATAAGTGTTTAAGAGGAAGATATATAAAAAACCGCTAGTTTGACTAGCGGTTTTTTAATCTATAAGCCCTAATAGGTAATCTGTACTTACTTCTAAATAAGTAGCAATATCAACAATAATTTTCATCGGAGGCTCGTTATGATTATTTAGCCATTCTGAAAGAGTTGATTTTTTAACATTTAAAAACTCTGCAAGGTCGTTTTGTTTTTTATTTTGTAAAGACAATTCCTGTTTAACTCTTTTCCCGAAAATTTCCATATTATTCTCCCTAGTTCATATTTTATAAAATTTTCAAGCAAAAAAGTTGACAGTTCATAAAATATGAACTATAATATAAAAGCAAACTCCGATTGTCGCCACATAATTAAAAAAAGAGCTTTCTCTTGTTGTCGTAACACAAAAGCGGTTGTTAAAAAATTAACAACCGCTTTTACGTTATTTGTTTGATTTTATTAATTATTTAACAACTTCGAGTGCTGCGTTTACAACGTTTTCAACTGTAAAGCCGAATTTTTCAAACAATTTTTTAGCAGGTGCAGATGCGCCAAACTCGTCGATACCAACGATTTTTCCGTCCATACCAACGTATTTATACCAACACATAGTTGCGCCAGCTTCAACAGCAACTCTTGCGCGAACAGACTTCGGAAGAACGCTTTCTTTATATTTTTCACTTTGTTTTTCGAATTCTTCAACGCAAGGCATAGAAACTACTCTAGCGTCAACGCCTTGTTCTGCTAATGCCTTTTTAGCTTCAACAGCGAGCGTTACTTCAGAACCGGTAGCAATTAAGATAACGTCAGGAGTCTTTTTGTTGCTATCAGCTAAAATATAACCGCCCTTGAATGCCTTTTCGCCTGTTCCTTCAAGCATAGGCAAGGTTTGACGAGAAACAACGATACAAGAGGGCTCTTTGCCGGTGAGTGCGCCAATCCAAGAAGCAGTCGTTTCTCTGCCGTCAGCAGGACGATATACTTTCATATTAGGCATTGCGCGGAGACCAGATAAGTGTTCGATAGGTTGGTGAGTAGGTCCGTCTTCGCCGACACCGATAGAGTCGTGAGATAAGATATAGATAACGGGGAGTTCCATAAGTGCGCTCATACGCATTGCGTTCTTCATATAGTCAGAAAATACTGCAAAGGTTGCGCAGTAAGGAATTAAACCGCCGTGTAAGTACATACCGTTAACGATTGCAGACATCGCGTGTTCGCGGATACCGAAGTGCATGTTTGAACCGGTTTTATCGTTAGGACCAAAGTCGCCACGACCTTTCATATATGATTTATTAGCCGGTGCTAAGTCGGCGCTACCACCGATAAGTTGCGGAACGTATTTAGCAATCTTGTTAAGAACGGTGCTTGAATATCCACGAGATGCGTCGTCCTTTTCAAACTGCCAAAGTTCTTCGATGTTTTTAAGGTCAGGGAGTTCGTTCTTCTTCCATGCCTTGTATTCTTTTGCAAGTTCTGGGTATTGTTCTTCGTAAGCTTTGAACATTGCTTTCCAAGCGCGTTGAGCTTTTCTACCCTTATTAGCAAACTTCTTGCAGTGCTTAAATACTTCTTCGGGAACTTCAAACGGTTCATAGTTCCATTCGAGATTTTTCTTCAAAGTTTCAAGACCTTCAGCACCGAGCGGAGCACCGTGACAAGCAGCGTTGCCAGCTAAATGAGAACCGAAACCGATTACTGATTGAATAACGATAAGTGACGGTTTGTTCTTTTCAGCCTTAGCCTTTTTAATAGCACGGTTGAGCGCGCCAACGTCGTTTGCGTCTTTAACCTTAATAACCTGCCAACCCATAGCTTCGTGACGCTTGCCAACGTCTTCGGTAAAGGTAATAGCGGTGTCGCCTTCGATAGTAATATCGTTATCATCGTATAAAACTATGAGTTTGCCGAGCTTTAATGCGCCAGCAAGAGAAGCCGCCTCGTTTTCAATACCTTCTTGCATACAGCCATCGCCACAGAGTGCGTAGGTGTAGTGGTCAACGATGGGGAAGCCCTCTTTATTGAATTTTTCAGCAAGATAGTTTTCTGCAATAGCCATACCAACAGCGTTAGCAATACCTTGTCCGAGCGGACCGGTGCTGGTTTCAACGCCAGGGCATACGCCGTATTCAGGGTGACCTGCCGTGCGTGAGCCGAGTTGACGGAAATTCATAATTTCTTCTTTAGTTAGACCAAAACCGAAAAGATAATAGAGCGCGTAATCAAGCATAGAGCCGTGACCAGCAGAAAGAACGAATCTGTCTCTGTTGTCAAACGCTGTGTCTTTCGGGTTGAAAGTCATGTTCGTAAACGCGGCATACCCGATAGGTGCTGCGCCGAGTGGGAGACCCGGGTGTCCGGAGTTTGCTTTTTGGATAGCTTCTGCTGAAAGTACCCTTATTGCGTTAATTGTAAGTTGCTTTACGTCTTGCATAATAACCTCCTTCAAGACTACGGCTAAAAATTTATGCGGTTAGAATATTTCCGCTGTTAAAAGCCGATTATATAATGCAATATATATTATATAGGAATAACCGCGTTTTTTCAAGCCTTTTCAATAAATATTCAAAAAATAACTTGATATATTTTAATATTATTGTTATAATTAAAATGCATTATTATATAAATTTAATTGGATAAGTCGTCGCGAAAGGACGACGAAAGCCAAACATAAAATCTAGTAGCTGGAGATAGACAATGAGTGAAAAACAATTCGTAACACAAATAGCAGACATTAATGAAAATTTTGCGCAGTGGTATACCGACGTGGTTTTAAAGACCGAACTTGTCGATTACGGTCCTGTTAAAGGGACGATGGTTATTCGTCCTTATGGGTATGCTATTTGGGAAAATATACAAAAAGATTTGGACGCAAGGTTTAAAAAGACGGGCGCAAAAAACGCCTATTTCCCCTTGCTTATTCCTATGAGTTTCTTTACTAAAGAGGCTGAACACGTCGAGGGCTTTGCGCCCGAAGTTGCAGTCGTTACCCACGCCGGCGGAGCAAAGCTTGAAGAACCGCTCGCAATCCGTCCCACTAGTGAAACGGTTATTGGCACGATGTACGCTAAATGGATTCAATCTTATAGGGATTTACCAGTAATTATGAATCAGTGGTGTAACGTTATGCGTTGGGAAAAGACGACGCGTCCTTTCCTCCGTACAAGTGAATTTTTGTGGCAAGAAGGGCACACCGTTCATGCAAGCGAAGAAGAGGCTGAGGAGGAAACCTTGCTCATGCTCAACGTTTATAGGGAATTTATGGAACAAACGCTTGCGCTTCCGGTTTTCTGTGGCAAAAAGACCGAAAAGGAAAAGTTTGCGGGGGCTGTTGCTACTTACGGCTTAGAGGCTATGATGCTTGACGGAAAGAGTTTACAGTCGGGCACTTCGCACTATCTCGGTCAAAATTTTGCTAAAGCATTCGATATTAAATTCTTAGATAAAGACAGCAAATTAAAACACGGCTATACTACTAGCTGGGGTGTTTCTACTCGTCTTATCGGCGCGCTTATTATGGCACACGGCGACCAACGTGGACTCGTTCTTCCTCCTAAGGTTGCGCCTATTCAAGTAGTTATAGTCCCGATTGCGGCGCATAAAGGCGGGGTAATTGAAAAGGCGAAAGAAATTGAAAACGCTCTTACCTCTATTGGTATTCGTGTACAAACCGACGTTCGTGATATGAGTCCAGGCTGGAAATTTAACGAATGGGAAATGAAAGGCGTTCCCCTCCGTATTGAAATTGGGCCTCGTGATATTGAAAATAACCAAGTAATGATTATGCGTCGTGACAATCTTGAAAAAATAACCGCCTCAATTGACGGTGTTGACAAAACCATTAGCGATTTGTTAGAGACGGTACAAAAAGACTTGTTTATCAAGTCGAAAGCAAACCGTGACAAAAAAATCGTTGAAGCAGATAGTTTAGAAGGAATTTTATCTGGGGTTGAGGGCAAGAACTTTGTAAAAGCCGGCTGGTGTGGTTGTCGTGAGTGTGAAGATAAAGTCAAAGAATTCGCTCAAGCCACCGCGCGCGTTATGTGCGACGAAGAGGGCGTTCCCGAAAAGTGTGCGATATGCGGAAAGAGCGCAACCCATAAGGTAATATTTGCTAGAGCCTATTAAGTTTATTTAAAGTTTATTGAAGTATAATAATATCTAAAGATATAGTTTCAGGAGATATTTATGGTATATTTTGGTGGAAATGGTTTTCTAGAATCAAATAACGGATTAGCGTACGTGATAATAACTGCAAGTTTGTCTTTAGCTATTACCATCGTGTTTTACGTTTTGCGTTCGATTGGTATTTACACGCTTGCTAAAAAAGCAAAAATAAAAGGTGCGCTTCTTGCTTTCTTTCCCTGCGTTTGGCTTTATCCAACGTGCATGCTAATCAAAGAAACTAAGGTTTTTGGCAGTACTGTTGGGAAAATGGCGGTTTTGTTTACCGTGATTTTTACCGCTTCAGAATTTTTATTTTTAGTAAGCGAATTTATTTCTTACTTCCCGCTTGTCGGCAACGTGCTTATGAATAAAGCAAATATTTACGTAGGGCTAGACTCAGAGATTGCTAAAAATTTATACGAATATAAGTACTTGTCGAATATGGGCATTTACGTTAATTCGTCTTTTGTAGACCCGTATAGGAACCTTCCGTGGATAGAAAATTTATTAATGGTCATCTCCTCAGTGTCTATGATATTAGAACTTGCCAGCATCATTATAACGATAACCGTTTACGTAAATCTTTTCAAAAAGTACGTGCCCGCACACTTTATTTTGTACGCAGTGCTCTCGGCAATGGGATTGTTCGGTGTTTTCGTTTTTGTAATAAGAAATAAGCAACCTATAAAGTACATGGATTATATTCGTGCAAGATACCAAAATTTTTACGGCGCGCAAGGTCCTCAAGGTGGCGGTCCGTACGGTTATTACGGTGGGAATGCTTCTGCTTCTTCTAGACCCGATTCGCCTTTCGAAGAGTTTGCCGATAAAAAAGACAAACGCCCCGAAGAGCCATTCTCCGATTTTGAAAATAAAAACTAAGCTTAGGTAAATTATGGCAGAAGAAAACATATCCGCTATATCCACTGCGCTTTCAGCCAGCGGTGTCGCGGTAATCAGAATAAGCGGTGATAGTCCGCTTTCAATTGCAGAAAAGATGTTCACCCCCGTAGGAAAAACGGGGGTATCTGATTTTGAGCCGTATAAAATGTACGTGGGAGAAATACACGCAGACGGATTTACTGATTTTGGAATGTGCGTATATTTTAAAGCGCCCAAAAGTTTTACAGGCGAGGACGTGGTTGAATTTCACTGTCACGGCGGGGTGGCAATAACGCGCGGTATACTTAAAAAGACCTTGTCTTTAGGGGCGCGCCTTGCGACCAACGGTGAATTTACTAAGCGTGCGTTTATGAATGGAAAACTCTCGCTATCGTCCGCTGAGGGGCTTATCGATATGATTAATAGTGAATCGGTATCTGGCGTCAAAGCAGGTTATTACCTTTATAGGGAAAAACTAACCGAAGAAATTAATCGTCTGCAAGACCTTATTACAGACACCCTTTCACAGATTGATTGTGATATGGATTTCCCCGAAGAGGATTTAGAACGCAGTTCAACCGAAAAGGTAGAAAAAGACCTTAAAACGGTTATAGAAAGCATAGATGCCTTGCTCGGCACTTACCGTACGGGTAGAACACTTAAAAACGGTGTTAGCGTCGGCATAGTTGGAAAACCCAATACGGGCAAAAGTTCGCTTCTCAACGCATTGCTTGATTATGAAAAAGCTATCGTTTCCGACCTTGCGGGAACTACCAGAGATATAGTCGAGGGCTCTATTGACGTTGAAGGCGTGCGCTTTAATTTTTCCGACACGGCTGGCATAAGAGAGAGCGGTGATAAAATCGAAGAAATCGGCGTATCTTTATCTAAAAGAATTTTAGAGCAGAGCGACCTTATATTGTTTTTAATGGACGCTAGCGCGATAGATGAAGAAGATAATAAAATTTATTCGTTAATAAAAGATAAAAACGTTATTGTGGTCATAAATAAAATCGACAAATGTAAAGTTAAAGATGACAGGGCGGATATTTATCTATCTGCACTGTATCGCGAAAATTTAGACCAGTTAAAAAATTTAATGCTTGAAAAAACTGTGGGTGTAGACTTAAACGGCGACTTCTTATGTGAAGAAAGACACTTTGAAGCCTTAACCCGCGCAAAAATAAAGTTTACCAATGCATTATTAGCCATCAATTCCGTTTCCCTTGACCTTCTCGCTATCGACGTCAAAGACGGCTGGGACGCGCTCGGTGAAATTAGTGGCAGGACAGCAACTGAAGATATAATAAGCAATATATTTGCAAAATTCTGCGTCGGGAAATAAAAGTTTATATACGGCGCAATACTACGTTTCTGCCACTCACAAAAGACTTCGATGACCAGGCGGTCTATCTCACCCTTTTGTTCGGGCGAGCCTTGTCTTGCTTGTATCTAACCTTTTATTTATTATAAGCGTTTATACGCTACGCATCTCTGCGTTGCGCTCCGTGTTTCTTGGGTTGTGTACAGACGTACACGCCCCGACGAAATACTCACGCGCCTTGACTTGCTTGCGTCTAACCACTTATTTAATAAGCTTATTTATAATCTAAAATCAATAAATTTAAAGGAGAAAATTATGGTAAATCTTGAACTTTACAGAGTGTTTTACACGGTTGCTAAGTGCGGGAGTTTAACCAAAGCCGCAGAGGAACTTTATATTTCCCAGCCGGCTGTTTCTCAAGCAATAAAACAGCTGGAAAATCAGCTGGGTGGAAAACTGTTTAATCGTACCCACAAGGGTATGGAGCTTTCCGAAACAGGGGGCAAGCAAATCTTTTCAATCGTTGAAAAGGCTCTAAAGCTTTTTGACGAGGCGGAAAGTAAGTATATTGAATTAAAAGATACGGCAACGGGAATTGTGAGAATATGCGCGTCAGATACGGTTGCAACTCACTTTTTAATTCCATATATAAAAGAGTATCACGAAAAATACCCTAACGTAAACTTAATATTACAAAACGGAACTTCTAATGAAACCATAGAGCTTCTAAAAACAAACAAGGGTGATATAGGGTTTGTTAATCTTCCGATAGACGACAGCGACATCAATCTCTCTAGCACTGTAATGCAATTGCACGACACTTTTGTTGCGAGTGAAAAGTTTAAAGAGTTGGCAGATGGGGTGATAGACCTTAAGAGGCTACAAGACTATCCGCTTTTAATGCTGGAATTATCGTCCGCAACCCGTCAGGCAATAGTAAGTTTTGCCCATTCTCAAGGCGTGCATTTACATCCTGAAATAGAGCTTGCGAGTTTAGAGCTTATGACCGAACTTGCAAAAACGGGCATAGGCATTGCGTGTATACCGAGAGAGTTTGTGCGTCATGAACTTGAAGAGGGTAGTCTAATTGAAATTAAAACCAACCCCGCTCTTCCTGTTCGCGCGATAGGTTTAGCACTTCCGAAAGAGGAAAATCTTACTTTTGCGGTAAAAGAATTCATAAAAATGATAGGGAAAAAGGAGAATAAGTAATGGAAATTTGGCAAGCTATTGTGCTTGGTGCGGTTCAAGGCTTTGCGGAGTTTTTACCAATTTCATCAAGTGGGCATTTGATTTTAATGCAACGCTGGATTGGTGTAAGTGAAGAATCTGGTGGATTATTTTTTGATATAATGCTACATATAGGAACGCTAATTCCTGTATTTATAGTGTTCTTTAAAGATATATTGGGACTGTTTAAGCGTACGGAAACTAGGTTTAGCGATGGAACAGTTAAAAAATCTTTTCTGTTTAACCAAAAGCTATGGTTTTTGGTAGTGGCGACCATACCTGCGGCGCTTACGGGGGTATTGCTCGGTGATTTTGTCGAGGGAGCATTTTATAAGGGTGATATTTTGTCAGCATGTTTGCTCGCTGGAACTTTTCTCTTAACGGCAGGGGAACTCTTTATATCTGAGATAATCAGTAAAAGGAAAAATGAAGCGCTCCCGCTCAGTTATAAAAGCTCACTTGTTATGGGTTTGGCGCAGGGCGTTGCAATAGTGCCGGGACTTTCGCGCAGTGGAACGGTTATTTCTTCAGGCTGTATTTACGGGTTAAAAAGAGAAGATAACGCAAGTTTTGCCTTTTTAATGAGTATTCCCGTAATTTTGGGCGCGGCGGCAGTTTCAACGCTTGACTTATTAAAAAGTGGTGTGGTTGTTGATATTATTCCCTTAATTTTTGGCGTAATTACGGCGGCGGTTACCGGATATATTGCAATCAAGTTTATGCTCAAAGTTATAAAAAAAGCAAACTACAAATGGTTTAGTTTATATTTAGTAATCATGGCAATTGCATCAATCGTAACAAAAGTTGCGTTTGGTGTTTAATAAAAGGAAAACAAAAGGAGAAAATTTATGAAAAACTTTTTTGGCGAATTTAAGAAATTTATTTCACGCGGTAACGTTTTGGATATGGCTGTCGGTGTTATCGTCGGCGGAGCGTTTACTGCAATAGTTAACGGTGTGTCAAATTTTGTGTTAAAGCCGATTATTAACTGGCTTTTAGCGTTAATGATGGGTAAAGGCTCGCTTGACAATATCGTAACATTCTTGGGCGACCCTGTTTACGTGCTTGACGCAGAGGGTAAAGAAACTGCTGTCATCGATATGGCAAACTCTTTCTATATTGATTGGGGTTCGCTCATCAACGCTATAATCAATTTCTTCCTCATCGCTTTCGTGCTCTTTACTATAGTTAAGGTAATTAATAAAGTAAAAGAAAACAACGGCAAACTTAAAGTTGAATTAAAGAAAAATACGCTCGATAAAAATGAGAGAAAAGAATTAAAAGCCGCAGGCATCTCTTTAAGAGATAAAGAGGCAATTAAAACTTATTTTGATAAAAAGCAAGCCGAAGAGCTAGCTAAAGCTGAAGAAGAGGCAAAGCTTTTAGAAGAAAAAGCAAAAGCGGACCGCCTTGCAAATCCGACCGTAGAAGACTTACTTAAAGATATAAAAGCTCTTTTAGAAAAAAATAATTAAACTTTAAAATAGCGCTCCGCTTTTTATTTTTTGCGGGGCGGATTTTAATATTTTTAGATTTATACAAATGGTGAAAAATGCTCAAAGTTAAAATTAAGAAGCTTGCGCTTTTTACGTGTGTGTTCGTTATACTTTCTAATTTTACAGCCTGCTTCTTTATTGACGGAGGCAACAGCCTAAAAAATTGTAAACACTCTTTTACCGAGACGGTAATTAGTCCTACTTGTACAGCAAAGGGATACACTCTTTTTTCTTGCGCATGTGGTCAGGCTTACAAAGACAATTACAAACAAGAACTTAAACACAGTTTTACAAATTATATCTCCGATAATAATGCAACTAATGAATTAGACGGAACAAGGACGGCATTTTGTGATTATGGTTGCGGAAATAAAGACACCGTGATTGATTTGGGCTCGAAAGGCGTAGGCATACACGTTCACAGCGATTTTACTCTAAAGTTCGATAATGAAAAGCACTGGAACGAATGTGTTTGTGGAGAGATTTTAGACGAGCAGGCGCATTACGGGGGAACTCCAACTTGCAAAAGTATTGGGAGATGTGAAGAATGCGGGCAACCGTACGGAACAAAAGTGGAACACAAGTTCATAGACAGCGTTTGCATCTGGTGCTTTAAGCGGGAAGAAAGTAAGGAATTATCTTTTAACTTAATGAATAACTGCTCAGAATATTCAGTTAAAGGGAAGGGCAATTATAAAAGTTCAATCATAGTTATTCCTCAATACTACGACGGCACGCCGGTTACGAAGATTGCTGACGAGGGTTTTTATTGGCACTCAACAATTAGTGAAGTCATTTTGCCAAAAAGTATAAATGAAATAGGAGCGGGTGCGTTTTATTCTTGTAAATCATTAAAAAGGATAGTCGGTTTGGATAGTGTTTTATTTATAGGCGAAAGGGCGTTTGCTCTATCGGGACTAGAAAGTATAGATTTTGGAAAAGATAACGCCATACAAACTATTAGCACAAAAGCTTTTTATAAATGTGAAAATCTTAAAAATGTGGTTATTTCTAAAAAAGTAATTCAAATATCAGACGGTGCGTTTAAAGATTGCGACAGCTTGCAAGCGGTGTATTTTGCTGGCACAAAAAGTGATTGGGAAAATATAAGTATTGGGAGAGATAACGAACGCTTAAAAAGTACAACTATTTATTACTATTCAGAAAATCAAGTGCATATTGCGGATGATAGCGCTAGCTTTTGGCATTATGATAAAAATGGAAAGATTGTGATTTGGTAGAAACGCTTAGCGTTATAATTAAAAAAGCCCCGTAGCGATGCTACGGGGCAAAGTTTTATTTATGATTAGGCTTTAGAGGGGTCTAAAACTTCTGCTAAGTATGGGAGCTCTCTATATTTTTCAGCATAGTCTAGTCCGTAACCAACCACAAACCCACAAGGAATGTCAAAACCAACGTAATCAGCTTCAATTTCCACCTCGCGTCGTTCTTTTTTGTCTAAAAACGCGCAAATTTTGATAGATGCAGGTTTGCGTTTTTTTAGATGCTCAACAAAATATTTAAGCGTTTTTCCGCTATCAATTATGTCTTCAACTATAATAACGTCTCTACCTTCAATATCGGTAGTTATATCGCTCTGCATTTCCATATCTCCGCTTATCGTACCGTTTTTATAGCTTGAAAGCTTAGCAAAGTCAAGCATAATCGGTCGCTTAATGTTTCGAGTTATATCGGCAAAAAAGTAAATTGCGCCTTTTAAGGTGCAGATAAATACCGGGCGACGGATAGAATTATCAACGCTAGAATAATCAAGCGTGATTTTTTCTGCAAGCTCTTTAACTCTTTTTTGGATTTGCTCTTGTGTTAATAAAATCTTAAAGTTGTCGTTCATAGTTTTCCTTCTTTAGTAAAATTATTTATTTTAGTTCAATAACGCTTTCAGTATTATCGTCCACCTTTATTTTTTCTGAAATTGCCACGCCAAAAACTGCTAATATATCGTTTCCATCCGCTATAACGGGTATATGATTGCGCGTGCGTAACGGTATTTTTTTGTCGGTTAGATAGTCGGATAGTTTTTTTGTGCCACCGCCGAATTTTGTAAAAACGTCCCCGTTCCGTTTTGTCCTGACTATTGCAGTTTTTGGGATTTTATTTAAGTCTGCGTAAAATCCGCCTGTTAAGTTTTGCGGTTTTTCTGTTATGCTTATGTTTATTCTGCCGTTTCCAAAATTAAAAGAGCCGAGAGCAAATGGGATTTCTAATTTCTCTAGCGCGCTTTCTTTAAAAAACACCAGTTTATCGTATTCTTTAATAACTTTTACACCGCCTTTCAAATTAACACTTACACCGTTTTTGCCTTCCGCTACCGAGACGGCACTGTCTGCATAGCTCTTTTCCCAATCTTTTTTTACATCCAAACTTTTTAAAGCAATTATAACCGCTCTATTTAGGATAGCTCTTTCACAAGGAAGTTTAATTTCCACCTTGCTTTTTGTAACGTTTAACACGCTTTTAGTAATGGATTCTAAGTATTCGTTGTCTGTTTTTGCGATGCATGAAAAGCGGGAAATACTTTTTTCTGCTTCAGGAAAAAGTTTGATGATTTCAGGCACTATTTTGTGGCGAATATTGTTTCTGGTGTAGGCGTTTGATAAATTTGTTTCGTCAGTTACAAACGGGATTTTGTTTTCAATTATATATTTGTCGATTTCTGCTTTGCTGACCGATAGCAATGGTCTTATAATTTTCCCGTTAAGGGTTTCTGGAATACCGCAAAGCCCGCTAAGTCCTGTTCCACGGAATAAATTGAATAAAATCGTTTCAACGTTATCACTTTGATGATGCGCGGTTGCTACTAAATCACAAGCTCCACTATTAATTGCCTTATAAAAACAGTCGTACCTTAATTCTCTTGCTGATTGTTCAATAGAGAGTTTTTTGTTTTTTGCGTGCTTTAAGCTATCAACACAATAGCATAAAAGAGGGATAGAATTGCTTTCACAGTAAGATTTGACAAATTCCGTGTCAAAAATAGATTTTTCGCCACGAATACCATGTTCAACGTTAATGGCAATAACGTTAAATTGGAATTTTTCACGGGAAAAAAGCATATAATGTAATAAAGCCATCGAGTCGCTCCCGCCAGAAAGGGCAACGGCGACCGTTTGATTAGGCTTAATAAATTTATCTAAATTTACTTGCATAGGTCTATTGTAACAAACAAGGGAAAAAAATACAAGTTTAAACTAAATAAATCTTAAAAATTTTAATTTAATGGTTGACAAAAGCAAAATAATAGTATATTATAGTATAGCATTATAAAGATGCATGAATCGCGGGGTGGAGCAGCTTGGTAGCTCGTCGGGCTCATAACCCGAAGGTCAGGAGGTTCAAATCCCCTCCCCGCAACCAAACAAAGAACGGATAGGTAAACCCTATCCGTTTTTTGTTTTATTGAAAGAAAAAGGGAGGGGATTTGAAGTAGCGTTAAGAAACGGTAGACACCTACCGTTTTAGCGGTGACCGAAGCTTTTTGCAAAGCATAAGTTGGAGATGCCCGTAAATTGCTTTGCAAAAAGCAAGAAGAAATCCCCTCCCCGCAACCA
>JAZNMA010000048.1:0-2863 GCA_045579345.1 Christensenellaceae bacterium
TCACCCCACAAATGCTGTTCGCATTTGCAGGGACCCCGAAAACTTCGCTAGCCGTAGATTACGTAAAAGACGTTTTCTGTGTCAAATACTCTCCATTAAAACACTCGCCGTTTGTTTGGCGAAACCGACGATAATCTATAATGTTCTCCTCGTTGACGAACACGCGAAACTGTGGTATAATTATTTACAACACGGGAAAGGAGCAAACCGGAATTATGAAAAAAATTCAAGCTGTTTTTATAATACTTGTATTGTTGTGTCTTGTGGGATGTAACGCCATGAATGCCGACATGCCTCCTGTAGGCGCGGGGAACGATAGCGGCACCCAAAGCACAGCGCCATCCGAGGACCCTATTGATTATTCGCAGGATACCGATATCTCCTTTGAACCTGACTATTCGGCAGGGGTCGACGTTTCGGAAGAGGTTTCCGAGGGACCCAAGCCGTTGGTTGAAGCAGGAGACCTTGAATATATGTATATAACAAAGGATGCCATGCAAACAAAGGTACTCCAATTTGAAATGGACATAAACATTCTTTGTGACGACGGCTCTTGGTTAAAGCACAACCCCGAGGGAGCGTACGAAATTGAATTTTTGGACTGTTTTATAAACGAAACCTCCAATGAAAACTTTAGTTTAACCTTTGCCGCTACGCCCGACAGTATAACCGTTTTTTGCCACGACGGTGAAGAGTGGGCGGCAGGCATTATCGAAAACGGCACGCCTGTAGAGATATCCGAAGACGGTATGATTACCCTTCTGGACGGTACGAACATATATATCGTGACCGTTGAATGGTCGGAAACCAACACCTATTGCAACGGCACCGCCAAATACGCATTTGCTATTAACCGATAAAAAAACAACACGAAAGGACGGTACATATTTATGGGAAGACTTATGGGTTCTTATGCGGACGAAGAAGAGCTTGACCGACCGGACTTGAATAAATGCCCCGATTGCAACTGCTTTTTTCCGGGGGACAACTGCCCGCTTTGCGGAAAAGAATGCCCCGAGAACATGCGCGCTGGCAACCGCCCTGCGGTTAAGAAGAAAAAGAGAAAAGCGTCCTATCAGCGCACCCGTTTTGTGGAATGGTACCACTCCTGGTGGTTTATCGTTCTTATGATGGTGGTGTTCCCCCTTGCAGGAATTATCCTGCTGGCAACAAGCCCCCACAAAAAGTGGATGAAAATACTGTTTATATCCCTTGCCGTGGCGTATATGCTGTTTTCCTCCTTCGGTGTGGGACCCCTTATATCCAAGGTATCATCTCTTTTGGATAATCCCGTTAACACACGCCTTTCTAAGGAAGAATATATATCCGCCTGCGTCACCGTTGACCCTGAGGAGTTTTACCGCACCGCAGGACATTACGACAGCGATTTTGTTTCCATGACGGTGAAGGTTATCGAAAAAGCGTGGAATTATTCGGACTACAACAACAAAAGCACATATTACCTCTGCCAAGGCGAGGACGGCGGTGAGTATTATATCGCCATACGCGATTGTCTGCTTGCAGATAAGCAAAATCTGATAAACGGCGACGTTATCACAATTTACGGCGAGGCGGACGGTTTTTGTGAGGTGTACGATGCAAACGGAAACCTCTACGATGTACCCTGCATAAACGTCGCATACCTGAAAACGAAATAACAAAGAAAATACCGCTCTGCTATGCATCTTTAGCGGAGAAAACACGAACACCACCAAGGAGATTTCTTTGGTGGTGTTTTTTGTTGAGACGGGCTTACATAAAGGCCCCCTGCGGGAGGGAGCTGTCGCCGCAGGCGACTGAGGGAGAGCGCGTGACAATAAAATTCGCGTAAGCTGAAAGTCACGCGGGCTCCTTCCACCACTTCGTGTTCCCCCTTCCTCCCGGAGGAAGGCTTTTGTGTGCCGTTTCTCTGCGTATAGTGGGTTTGGGCTTCTGCCCGATATTGTCCCAGCGTGAGCGCAGGGACGGTGCGAGACGGGCGCTGCCAATTTGGCGGTGGACGTCCACGCGCTATGCTTGCCCCGGACGCAAGCACCACAAAATGGCTTTACAATTGATGTTCCTTGATAATGTTCCTATTTTATGATATAATATTAATTCACAAAAAGTTATGGGGGATATTGATATGAATCTATATCACGGAACTAAAATTCAAAACATAAAGAAATTAGAACCGTTCGCTACACAAACCAATGCAATATCAAAACCCGTGATATGTTTTACGCCAAGCTATTGTATTGCTCTGTTTTACATATGGAATCGTTCTTACAAATGGGTAACTTTTAGTGAAAATGAAAATGGTAAAGTAGTTTTTGTCGAACATTACGATAATATGCTTTACGATTTTTATAGCAAGGTAACTGGAAGCATTTATGAATGCAACGGTGATAATCCTGCGATTACCCCCACTCACATGAAAGGTGTATATACTTCCGAAATTTCTATATCTATTGAAAAAGAAACACAAATTGGTAATGTATATAATGAAATTCTAAAACAAGAATCATTGGGAAAGATTATAATCCGAAGATATAGTCAGCTATCATTAGATGATAAAAATAAAATTTTTAAGCAAACTGTTAGAGCAATCCATATGCAAAAATTATTGATTCCGTCTGACTATGTACCCAAGCAAGAGCAAGTACGCTTTGTGCAAACTTATTTTCCGCAAGCGTGGGATGTTGCTTCAAAAATGACCACGACGGAAGTTAATCAAATGATATGTGAATGGAGAACATCGTTGAAAAAATAAATCCTGTTTTAACACCTCACAGCGAGAGCTTCTTTGTTTTCTGCATATCAAAAAGCCACCACGAATATCGTGGTGGCTGATTTAATTTTACCGCTAATTTTGCAGACCCTC
>JAZNMA010000049.1:0-3765 GCA_045579345.1 Christensenellaceae bacterium
TTTTTTTGCGTGTTTTTAAGTGTTTTTCCCCTAAAAAGTGCCCATTTTTGACAAAACACAATATGTTGCGTTTTTATAAAAAGCAAAACCACAAGTCTTCTCGCGCGCGCACGCGTAACATTATATTATATATATTATAAGAAAAAGTCGAAAGAAAAAACTCGGCAAAATTTACCGAGTTTCTTTTTTAATTATTTTTATTAGTTTTCTATCCAAGTAGTTACGTCAAATGCAGGAATTTGAGTAATATTTGCATTAGACCTATTTTCATCATACCACGCCGATTGAGCTTTACCTTTCTTAGTTTCTACTATCTCAAACGGAGAAGAAGTATTTGTTCTTATTAAAACAGTCCTATAAATAGGTTCAATATAAGCGCCGATAGGAACAGTAGGTTTGCCTGGTGTTTTGTTAGAAGTGTTAAGCCAATTCGGCTCGCCACGTTCACCAAGATAAACACTCGTAGTATAAATGTGGTATTCGTTATCACTAACAACGTGTATTATGAACGAAAGTCCGCCACCAGCCTTAGCACCGAAAAGCTCTTCCATTTCGTCATCACCAGTAACAGCCATACTACCAAAATAGTCTCTCTTCCAGTTCCAACCACCTTTTAGACGGTCGTTAATATAATCGTTTAGGTCAGAGTTCTTATTGTTAAGACCGATTTTTTTGCCGTTTGCTTCGCCGTCAACTAAGTTTTCGATAAGCCATTTATGGTCTTGTCCCTCTTCTTCGTCGTCTGGCAAAACGTCTGAACCTGTCCAATATTTTTCTTCTAAATAAAAACTTATTTCGAGCGCATCGGCAGGATGTCTTGGATAATAGTCCCATCTTGCACTAACGTCATCAAACGCAAAAGTAGAAACGCATAAAACACAAAGCACGAGAGTAATAAAAAAACAACTAATCTTTTTCATTATCCCCTCTCTTTTTAGCAAGTGCTTTTTTGTATTCCTGTTTCAAATCTTCTTGCTTTAACTCACCAGAGTCAAGCATAAGAACGACTCTTTGGCACTCTTCTCTTCTAAACTTATCGTCAACAAAAGGCATAACAATAAGAGTAAATATTACAACTATAAAACAAATTATACCCGCAGGTGATTGCATAAAGAAAACAAAGCTACCAACCTGTGGGACTTTTTCTCCTTTATAAATACCTCTCATTTGCGAATACCTAACAGGGAATCTGTCGGGCGATTCGTTAGAGTCGCCTTTGAACTGAAACCATCTTTCGTTAGGGTGTCTTTCGTTGGGTTCTTCGATACCGATTACACGGTGAATAATTAAAAAGCCCTCTAACGTTTCATAAACGATAATGTCATAAAGCTTTATATCTTCTTCCTTAGGTAGTTCGTGCAAAACAACAACGTCAAAAAGTTGAAGTTGGTTGTTTAAATTATTTTCTTCTAAATAGGTATTCTTTTCGTATTTAACAGCCATAGAAGTGCTTGAAACAACCTTTGCTGCCGGTATGTTTTTTACGACACGATTATCTCCAAGCACTCCAAGTATTATACTGCCCAATAAAATTACGAATAAAAAGGCACACAAAAGCAAGGAGAATGCTCTTTCACAAATAGCACACCCTTTTGAAAATTTATTCTTCTTTTGTATAACGTATTTTTTTATCTTGCTATCTTCGTGTCCGTTTCTTATAAGCCTTAACTGTTGTTTGCCGACAATTACAATAAGAACCGTAAAAAAGGCAACCAAACAAAACAACACGATTATACATAGCAAGGTTAAAAATAATTCAAAACCTTTCACTTCCGTTTTAACCTAAAAAGTACAATAAGGGGATATTTACTATCCCCTTTTACTTTTAAACTAATTATTGTGCTTGAGTTACTGTAATGTTAATTGTATATTTGCTAAGTGCAGTTGCAAAAGCAGTGTTCTTTTCAGGCGTATCTAATACTACGTTGTCAACGAAATCTAAACAATTTTCGATTTGTGCTGAAGTAATAGTAATAACGTCTAACGTTTCAGGGATAATGAATGTGTTTGCACCTTCTCTTTCAGTATTTTCAGTTAAAATGGTTTTTCCATCATATTGGTCACCTTCAGTAACAGTTACGGTAACTAATAAATCTACACCGTCTTGAACTTCAAAGTTAGCGTGTTCGTCTGGTGTAAACTGAATTTCCCATTCACCAGTCGTTACTAATATTGCAACGTATTTATCAGCGTCGGTTGGATTTGTTTCATCCTTGCCGTCGTTAGTTAAATAGTCATATTTGTCGTCAACTCTAAAAGTAAAGTTATGTGCGGTTACTTGACCAATAATACCCATTGCAGATTCTGAGTGAACTTCAACAGAAGTCATCTGCAAACCAGGTCCGATACCTAATTGGTCAACCTTACCAGTTGAGTAATGCCACGCAGCGAATACGCCACCGATGGTGATTACAAGTGCAAGTGCAATAATTGTACTTAATTTTTTCATAAAAAATACCCTCCTACATTTACAATGTATCGTAATTATATAATTAAATTTTTTGTTTGTCAACAATTTTACAAAAAATATTAATTAATTTTAATATATTCATATATTAAAAAAGGGCTACCCGCCCTTTTAATTTATTATGCATTAATTAAATTAACTCTTTTGCAAGTTCTTCTATTTGCGCTATGCTCTCATCTGATAGTGCAGACATGATTTTAACGTTGTTTTCAGCATAGGTTAAATTTTTGCATTTTTCTAGCATTGCTTTCATAACTTTTGTTGCAACGGGTGCCCAAGTGCCGTTTTCGATAAAGGCTACCGTTCTGTTTGCAAAATTGCGTTCAGTGAGGTGGTTTATAAACTCACGCATAAACGGGAAAATTTCACCATTATAAGTGGTAGTTGCTAAAACCACTTTGCCGTAACGGAAAGCATCTTCAACCGCCTCCGCCATATCACATCTTGCTAAGTCGTTCACCACTACTTTCGGACAACCTGCGTCAAGAAGTTTTTGTTCTAAAAGCTCGACCGCCTTTTTGGTGTTTCCATAAACGGAGGTGTAGCAAATTAAAACGCCTTCACTCTCTACACCGTAACTTGACCAAATATTATAGAGGTTAAGATAATAGCCGAGGTTTTCCTTCAATACGGGTCCATGCAAGGGACAAATTGTTTTTATATCGAGTGCGCTTGCTTTTTTTAATAATGCTTGAACTTGCGCGCCATATTTACCAACTATTCCTACATAGTATCTTCTAGCCTCGCACGCCCAGTCCTCTTCTACGTCTAAAGCCCCAAACTTTCCGAATCCGTCGGCAGAAAATAACACTTTATCTTGTTTATCATAGCAAACGATTACTTCCGGCCAATGCACCATAGGTGCAGTAACGAAAACCAGCTCGTGCTTGCCGAGATTTAGAGTATCGTTTTCGCCAACCACTACTTGACTGTCTTTAAAATCTGTGCCGAAAAAGTTTTTCATCATCACAAATGACTTAGATGAAGAAACAATTTTAACATCAGGATATTCTTCGTAAAATCTCTTTATATTAGCCGAATGGTCGGGCTCCATGTGAAGCACGATTAAATAATCAGGCTTTCTATCTCCCAGCGTATTTTTCACGTTTGAGAGCCATTCTTCACCGAAAGATGCGTCCACCGTATCGAAAATGGCAATTTTTTCGTCCATAATTATATATGAATTATAACTCATTCCGTTTGGAACTTCGTATTGCCCTTCGAAAAGGTCTACCTCATGGTCATTTACACCAACGTAAAAAATATCGTTTGAAATTTTCATATTACACCTACTCATA
>JAZNMA010000050.1:0-12570 GCA_045579345.1 Christensenellaceae bacterium
CTCTGGACTACCCCCCCTGTGTCATAACAAATTTCCCCATCCTATTGACACACTTTTTTGTGCAATATGCACAAAGACTTGTAACTATTTGTTACTAAATATTGCACAAATAACCCCTTGACAATCCGTATATTTTTGTTAATATTGACAATAGAGGGGCGGTCATAGCACAGCCGCCGGAAGCGGTGACCATGTACTTTGTGCGGTACATTATGCCCCTCATATTTTAATAAAGTGTGGTGATGGTGTTATGGATTTACAGGCTATTACAACTCTCATCGGCTCTCTTGGCTTTCCTATTGCCGCTTGTATTGCGTGTTTTAGTATGCTCAATAAAGAGCGCGAAGAACACAAAAATGAAATGGCGAAAGTTACGGAAGCGATTAATAACAATACGCTTGCGCTTGAAGCTCTAAAAGGGAAGTTAGAAAAAGATGGATGAAAAGACAATAAAACTTTTTGCGTCTTTCGATAACGGCAAACTCGTCATTGAACGACAGGACGCGCAGCCTATTGACATTATCGCGCATGAGGAAGTAAACGACAATGCTGTCGAGGTCGTGGAATTTGGCGGCAAGGGCGACGCAGTAAAAGCGGTACAGGCTCTTTTGAATTGCCACGGTCAGAAACTTATTGTTGATGGAATTTTCGGTAAGCTGACGCAAGACGCACTACTTGCGGTAACGGGTGAAACTGCTTGTAGCTTTACCGCATGGGAAAAGCTGATAAGGAGTTAATATGAACGCAGATGATATTCTTGATTTGATTCGCGCGGGCTACACGAAAGCAGATATTGACGCGCTTGAAAAGCCTGAAGAAAAGAAAGACGAGCCGAAGCCCGAAAAGAAAGACGAGCCGAAACCAGATGATAAAGTAACGGCTCTTGAAACAAAAATCGATTATTTGGTCAATCGTCTTAATCTGCTTGCAGTTCAGACAAGCAAACAGAAAGACGAGCCGACCGAAACGGTTGATGATATACTCGCGTCAATGGTGCGCGGAAATAAAAAAGAGGAGTGATTATAAAATGGCGAACGAGCTTACTTTTCATCAGCTTGCTACAATTCTTAATACAATTACAGCGCAGGCAACCGGCAAAACCGGAATTGCGGCGGTTGATACATCTAGTTTTGTAACGGTCGGGCAGGAAGCCTTGAACTGTGGTTATGATACGCTCTCCACGGCTATTTCACAGGTACTTGGAAAAACCATTTTCGCGGTGCGCCCGTATACGGCTAAGTTCAGGGGTCTTGAAATGAGTGAACAGCAGTATGGCAACAGTAGTCGTAAGCTGTCCCCGATTGACAAGGACTTTGAGAACGACCCCGCAATCGACCCCGCGCAGATGGTTGACGGTGGCAGTATCGATCCCTACGTTATCAGCAAGCCGCTTGTACAGCAGGAAAATTTTTACGGTACGGAAGTTTACAAGAAACCGCTTACTATTTACGACTGGCAGTTAGATCAGGCGTTTACTGGCCCAGACCAGTTTGGGCAGTTCGTGTCGATGATGATGCAGAACGCTTCAGATATGCTTGAGCAGGCACGCGAGAACACAAAGCGCATGACGCTTGTAAATCTTATCGGCGCTATTCTTGGTCAGTATGCGACTAACCAGAATGTCAAACTTGTCACGGAGTATAACGCATATCTTGGGCTTTCTGGTGCAAACGCTTTGACTTGGGCGGGTATCAAGGGTGACGCTGAACAGTATCAGCGTTTCATGAGATTTGCATACGCGCGTATTGCAACCGTCGCTTCCATGCTTACAGAGAGAAGCGCAAAGTATCATGTTTCGCTTCCTAACAAAACTATCATGCGCCATACTCCGTATGAGTATCAGCGTCTGTATATGCTTGGGCAGGAGCGTTACGACATGGAAGCGCAGGTTCTTGCCGACGCTTTCCATGACAATTATCTGAAACTGGCTGACGTTGAAACGGTCAACTTCTGGCAGAGCATTAACACGCCCGATACTATCAATGTTACGCCGTCTTATCTTGTTACGAGCGGCAATAACGTCGGCACTGTTGCAAAGGGCGCGGCGGTCAATAAGGCGGGTATCTTTGCGGTCATTATGGATAGAGACGCTGCGGGCGTTGTACAGGTCAACGAGCGCACCCGTACAGCGTACAATGCGCGCGGCGAATACACCAACTACTGGTTTAGTGCGGCTATGAAATACTACAACTCTTTCACCGAAAATTGTGTAGTGTTCACGCTCGACTAATCCAACATAAAACAGAACAGGGAGAGTTAACCGCTCTCCCTGTTTTCGTAGAAAGGTAGTGAAGCTATGGCGGTAGCAGTTAACTTTTACCATAACAACAAGAAAATCAACAGCACAAGACTACCAACCACACAAGTTGGCGATTTCGGTTGTGAAGTTGAATTTAAGGATGTTACTAACTTGTACACGCCGTCTGTAATTCTGTCTGTTGACCGTTTCAAAGACGGAACAAAGATAAAAAACCCGATGGAATTTAACTATTGTTATATTCCCGATTTCGGGCGGTATTACTTTGTTCGCTCTTGGTCTTGGATTCTCGGACGGTGGGAGTGCTCCCTTGAGATTGATGTGCTTGCCACGTTCAAAGCACAGATAGGTGAAACAACAACATATGTTTTGCGCTCGGCTTCCTATTGCGACCCCGATATAGTAGATACCAAATATCCGACCAAAGCAGAGGATGCGAAAAACCCGTATCAAGTCAAGACGTACTCAGATGTTAACAGTCCGTGGAATACCAATATCTACAATGCCCCTATTTCTGACGGTTGTTTCATTATTTCGGTCGTTAATAACGATTCGGGCGCAATCGGCGCGGTGTCACATTATGCCCTTGCGCCGCGCGTTATGGCAGAGCTTATGAACAAGCTGTATAGCTCGCCTAACTGGATGAACATTACTGACGGAAATATATCGCAAGACTTACAGAAAATGCTTATCAATCCAATGCAGTATATTACAAATTGCATGTGGATGCCGTGCGGTTATGATACAACGGGAGGCGTTGGTATTTCTTCTATTCCTTATGGCTGGTGGTCTGTTACATTGTCAACGGGCGTTGCATATCGGGTTGACGTTTCGCACATCAAGCGGAGAATTGATATGACATTTCCGACCACAAAGCACCCGCAGTATGATACATTCAAGCACTGGCTACAGCTTTCGCCCTATACGACGTGTGCGCTTTATTTGCCCCCGTTCGGCTTTATTCCTCTTGATACGTCAAAACTGTACGGCGCAACACATATTGATTGCAGTATGGAAATCGACCTTATCACGGGGCGTGGCGTTCTTAACGTATCTTCCCACAAGACAGAGGGCGGTACGACGGTCAACGGCGGCACGATTTATAATGCTCTCGGTCAAGTGGGTGTTCCCGTGTCTATTGCTCAAATGTCCGTTGATTTCTCGCGACTATCAAGTGCGTCAACATATATCGGTGCGGCGGGTATTGCTCTTGCAACAGGCGGTTTGCAAAACGCATTGTCAACAGCGGCAAGCAAAGTAGGTGACGTTCTATCCGGTTTTAGAGAGACGGTTGATTCGTTTTCTACAACTCTTGCCAATGCTTTTGACAAACCGCAGTATAATGCGCAAAATCCATTTGACCCCATGTATGGTGTTTCAGCAAGAGAAAATCCAAATGTTGGGAGAGTTATGTCACGCGGCTTAAAAATGATTAGTGGTGCAGATAAAACTCTAATGTCAGCATGGAACAAATATAAAGAAAGCGGGCAAAGCGAACAATCTATTTTAAGCACTCTTAAAAGTGTCGCTTCTGATATTGGTAGCGCAGTTCTCGGTATATCCGGAACGTGCGCCACGCAAGGCAGTACGGGCGGCTTTGCTTCCCTTATGGAGACTTGTTATGTTCAGTGGTATTTTCAGAGGATTGCCGACCAAGATCCCGAACATAACGGTTACCCTTGTTGCAAGAAAGTTAAAATTAACAGTTTGACGGGCTTTGTGCTTTGCGCAAATGCTGATGATTTTACTGCCAACTGTACGCCCGCAGAACGTCAAGCAGTAGCCGCTATTATGGAAGCGGGGTTTTACTATGAATGAATTTGGAATTGATAGCTTGCAATATTCAGCGGGTCAGCAGATAACGCAAGCAGAAGTTGATCAAATTGATTTTATTATACTGAAGAGCGGTGTATCAAGTGCAGGCGTTTCGCAGATGCTCACACCCGCATACTTTCAACAAACCATGTCCACATACCAGTATTTCGAGCCAACCGTAAGATTAATGAAAGCTAACGGGAAGCCGACAGGCGCATACTTCTTTTCCTACGCATGGAACAGAGCAAGCGCAGAGTATGAAGCGCGGATAATGTGTGACAGTATGGACGCGCTGACGGACAAACCCGAATTTCCGTTGTTTCTTGACTGGGAAAGTACAGGAAGTTCCGTCATTGCGCAGTATGGCGCATATGAAGCTTTGCTTTATCATGGTATCACGCCGACCGCCGCAATAGTGCAGGAAGTCACACAAGGATGGAAAAGCGTGGTGGAAAGTCGTGGTTATCGTGCGGGGCTTTATACAAGCGGCTCTCTTGCCCGTGACCTTTTCGGCGCGTCGTTCATTCAGCAACAGCGTCAAGCGGGTCTCTACTACTGGGAAGCGTCGTGGAGTACAGCGCAACCGATGGTATCTTGTGATGTGTGGCAATATGCGGGCGACCAAACATGGAACGGTGTAACTGTTGACTTTAACCGCATTATGGACGACCGCATTTGGAGCGGCGGCTCTAAAATCCCTATTTGGCTTTTGATGAAAATAGCGCAAAGGAGTGAACACAATGCCAAATGTACCGTTTTACTATGACTATATCAACACTGTTGAAAGCGGCAGACAGCCCGCAAACGCGCATGTTCTTAATAATGATGTTGGACGGTTTTATCAGAGATACTTACTGAAAAAAGCACTTTCCGTTTTCAAATGGACGCTTCCGGAATGGTGGGATAAAAACTATTTTCTTTACACGCTGTATTGCTATGGCTTTGTTGCTATTTTTGATAGTGGCAAGTTCGGTGTAATTCCTCAAAATTGCGGTCTGCAAGGCTACAATGTATTCTACAGGCCGAAGCGCGTTATTATTGCTAATCCTTTATTGACCGATATTCACGAAAGGGAAATTGACGTAGACTGCATACTGATGCAGTTACAGCCGGATTACACAGGCGTGCTCGACTTGTGCGGCCATTATGCCGAAAAAATGGCTTTAGCGTCTGCGGCTATCAATCAAAATCTTTGGTCTACAAAACTAGCAACTGTGTTCTTTGCCGAAAGCGACGCAGAGCAACAGGCATTCAAAAAGGCTTATGACCGTATGACGAGTGGCGATCCTATGGTTGTTGTTCGTAAAAATTTGCGAGACGAGAACGGTAATTTGAAATATGAAGTCTTTAATCGGGACGTAAAGAACAGCTACGTTATTTCAGACCTTATCGCGGACTTGCGGAAAATTGAAGCGGAATTTGACACAAGAATTGGTATTCCTAACGCAAACACAGACAAGCGCGAGCGCCTTATAACTGATGAAGTTAACGCAAATAATGTTGAAACAACTATTCTTTCAGACCTTTGGATGGATAGCATACAGGACGCTATTAAGAAAATCCGTAAAATGTTCAAGATAGAAATCAAGTGTGAAAGGAGATATGAAGATGGCAATATCAGCGCAAATGTCGGTATGGGGTCTGTATCAGAGTGACCCTAGTATCTTTGACGGTTTGCAAGTTCCAACAGGTGTTGACAAAGAAAACGTCAAAGACAACATTCTGCTTGAAAGTGAAACACTTGAAGTTCTTTATTCAAACCCCGATTTTCTCAAAAGGGCTATTACAGTGTGGTCAATTGAACGCTTACCAATTTGGGAACGCTTGTATGAAACTACGCAGTACGAATATAACCCGATTGAAAACTATGACAGATATGAAGAGGGGAGTAATTCAAATAGCGGAACATCGAGCGGCAGTAATACGGCAAGCGAAAGTAGCGAAAGTAGCGGCACGTCAAGCGGGCAGAATGAAAGTATTTCTTCCAATACTGCATATGACAGCAATACGTTCGCAGACAGTTCAAAAGGCACATCAAGCGGCACGAACAGCACGACAAATGAAGATAGCCGTGAAACTACGAACAGCGGAAGCAATGAATTTGAAAATAGCGGCTCTTTTACTACGCACATTCACGGGAATATCGGCGTCCGAAGTTCGCAAGAACTTATTGAACAGGAGCGTAGAATAGCAACATTCTGTATTACATCTTACATTGTCGAAGAATTTATTAATAAGTTCTGCATAGGCGTTTATTAAGAAAGGAGAAAAATAAAATGGGTCTTTTCGATGGTATCAAGTTTCCGTTTCTTACGGAACAGCAAATGAATCTTGATTGGATTTTGCATGAAATCAAGCGGGTGATGGGCTTCTTTCCCGAAAGCGGTGACCCCGGTACGGTATTGATGAAAACCGAAGATGGTACAGCATGGGAAGAACTCGCCGCCGTAGATATTAATATCAATGGCGTTCCCGAAGATACAGAAATTACCGATACTGACAAGCTGATTTTCTACGACTTTTCAAGTTCCGCAAACCGCAAAATTACCGCTCCTAATCTGCTTAACAGTATGATGGCAAACGCAACGCCGCTTATGGATGGAACTGGAAGCGCGGGAACGAGTAAAAAGCCCGCCCGTTATGACCATAGGCATCCGACCGATACGACCCGCGCGCCCGCAAGTTATTTTCAGAATAACGCGCTAAAGATTAGCAACGGCGGCACCGATGCAAGAAATGCTTATGACGCACGAATTAATCTTGGCATTCCAATGCATATATATGCCCATGTTATTCCCAAAAGTTCAACATATTCAATTGGTGTGAGTCAGTCAGAAAAAGGTGTTATCATTACGACAGCCGCAGGAACGGCGGCCAAATTGATGGTTATTTATAATACCACGTCTGGCGGTGTCACATCATTCAAGAGTGTAAATCCAAATGATGACATTGTAAATGGTGTAATCCGTTTCACCAGTGGTGACAATGCTATAACTGTCAACAATACAGACAGTAGCACTGCACTATTCTTGTGGAAAATCGTCTTTGATGTGACAGAAATTTCAGAGTAAAAGAAAGGACGGGAGCTTTCCCGTCCTCTTTCTTTATTCAGTTCACGCAAGTTCACAGGTAATAAAAGTGCGGCCGCCCTTGCTCACAGACTTTTTGACAATAACGGCAAATTCCTCACCTGCCATAAGGTCAATGATATACTCAAGTTCTTCACGGAAAAACTGCGAGTTGGTAACGTAGTGCTTACCATCCTCGGCAACAATCGAAGTGACAATCACATTATCTCCGCGACTGTTGTTGTCCTCATAGATGCAGATTTCAACAGGGACGATTTTAACTCCGTCATCAACGTCCTTAAGGGAGACGCCCGCCGCGCGGGTATGCTTGTAGATTGCTCTCTTATCCAGTTCCTTGTTCGTGTACTTGATTTCCATGATATTATCTCCTTTTCTTTATTGTAGGCTCTTAGCCTTTCTGATTATAATATACGCTTCTTTGCTAAAAGATACAGATAGCAGATTGCACAAATAATCTTATCTACTTTTGATAATTTTGTCAAATTGTTCTTGTGTTAGATTGAATAGACGCTTATACTCCATTGTAAGCCCTAAAGTATACTCGCCCGTCTGCAAATAGATGTTTGGCGGCACTTCCAAAATGTGACCGTCTATGTGCAAAGGCTCGGCGGGTGAATCGTTATAGTATGCTTCCATGCCGCCACTTTCCTTAAACACAAAGCCCTCTTTGAAGTTTTCCAATTTGCCAAGTTCAGCCGCGCCCGATTTAGATACGCCCGCAATAGTTGTGTGCAGTTTGCCGTTTTCATCCTCGTAGGCATATTTTTTTGCGCCAAGCGTACAAAAACGGGTATATGTCGCGTCATGCTCATATACACCTAAATAATGCCGTACTCCTTGCGGGTCATCCGCATATGCGCCGTGTTTTTCTGACGTGGCTTGTATTTGCGCGTTCAGTTCGGTAAAGTCCACGTTACCAACAAACTTTACGCTGTCGGTATCACAGTACACGAATTTGTGACCGCATAACCGTATAGCCTTTTCCAACCAATAACGCGCCCACGCAGTACACCAACAACCCCACGCAAAGACGGTAAACGCACGTTTGTTTGCTTTGGCAAGCTGTGCTTTATCGTCTTGTTCTTTAACGGAAAAGTCCGTACCATTAAAAACAAGCGACGTTCTTACGGGATTTGTCGCGCACATTCCGTAAATGCTATTTAACTTATTCTTGCTTTTCATATAGTAGACTTCTTGACCCTCTACGCCTTTTAGCTTTGTCTTGCGTTCGTAGTAGTCCATTGTAACCTGTTTCATAGCTTCGGGCAATAGACCATATTCAGAACGGTAACACTCGACCACAACGGCAGATTCCCATTTGTACTGTTGTTTCACGATTTCAAGGTCAATGTCCGTTAAATAGGTCAGTAGTCTATCTGCCTTGACAACTCGCCCGTTGTCGTTTATTGCGCACGTCAGATTATAGCATTTGTGTATAGACAGATACGGACAGCCATAAAACGGGTTAGATTGTTCTATACCATGAAAGTCTACGGCAAGCAGATATGGAAAGCCGTCTAACAGTTCATCAAGGCTTGTAACCCGTTGCCGCACAAACTGTTTAACAGGGTATGGCATATTTACAAGCACATCGGGGTAACTGCTTGCACGGTCATAGCTTGTCACATTCGGGAGTATCACGCCCGTGTAACATCGGTTCGCGTGGGTGTTTCCGCCACGGAAAGCGCGTCTTATCATTAAATAAACTTCCCATGACGGCGCACACTCATGTACCAAAGGCAGAAAACCACCTTTCCGCATAGCCCGCTTAAAGTCTGTCCGTACATAACCCGTTGACGTTAACGGCACGTCTGAAAGAGTGTTCTTGTCTGCTTTCAGCATTTTACGCAAAGCTTCGTATAGACCTAATACGTCAGCAATACAATACGCTCGTTCCTCGTCTGTTACAGGTGTCCACGGGAAACGGGGTTTATCATAGTCCATTTCAAGTTTCGGATGTTCAACTTGCATTTTGTTTAGAAACTCGCGCAAACTCATGTTTGTCAGAACGTAAGAACAACGATACTCAAAGCGCGTACCAATTTCACATTTTGCGACTTTTCGACCCGTCAAACAAAATACCTCATCTTCCGTAAACTCATGCACAGCCCGCAAGAATTGAAATTCAAAGCCCAAATTATGCACATACTGGATAAAGCATAAATCGGGCGGTAAATTTTCATCAACTCCTTTCAAAAATTTTTTGTATTCGTCCCACGTTCGACCGATGCACACAAGGCCGTCAACGCATACTTGCCAATGCCACATGACCGCCTGTTTTATATCGTGCAAGTTTGTAGTTTCAATGTCGAAAGTGCAAATAATATCAGCATACTTCTTTGCGTGGTTTTTCGGGTGTCCGTTCGCCCCTCTGCATGGTCTGACATATTGCAGTATGTCAAAGGGGAATGTTTCGACAGTATCAGACTCCCTGTTGGTAAAGTGTGTAGAAGTCTGCAAAACTACCACCTATTTCTTGATATTCTTCGGGGTATAATTCAGCCGCTTCATTACTCGGCACTATCATACTTGAAAAAGCAGACAGCCGCCAAGATTGCATATACTCGGCAAAGGGTAGCACGTCCCCAAGCGGCACAAACTCGCCTGTTTCATCGTTAAAGCGTTTCTGTAACTGCTTCACGCCTTTCAAGCTATAAGCCTTTGTATCAAGATTGCGCTTGCCTTGTGCAAGGCGTTTTGTCACTTCGCTTTGCTCTTTCATGCTCGACAGCTTCGGCATGGATTGCCGGAGATAGTCCGCAACATTACCAAGTCCCGCCGCTTCAAGTCTGTCGGCGCGGCGCATGGTAATATCCCGCAAGCGGCTATACTCGGCGCGTACTTCTTTTATTGTGTGTGTCGGCTCATCCATCAAGTAAAACGGGGTATAGTCTTTCGGTGTCCAATAGCTTGCCATTTCCATATCACCTCATGTTTTCAAGCATTATCGCGCGGTAAAAAACTTTCGCGTTCACGTTTTCAAAAGTCAACTTCTTGTCAAAATAGTCTTGCCATGACTTGATAACATACTTTCTAAAACGCTGTCTGTCGGTCAACGTATTTTCAAATTCTTTCGGCTTGCCGCTCTTGGTTTCGCTAACGTACCAATGATAGGTTGATTTGTGGCGGTACAGACAGATATTCCCGATTGCCGCAACTGGGTTATATTCTGACAACGGGCGGCTTCCTATGTCGGTATAGTTGTCTTTACTGAAAGCGTTATTTAACGCCATATCAGCAAAATCTCCCTCGCCCATTGTCAACTTGTAAAGAGCGGTTTGGCGCTTCTCCGCGCTTATCGGGCTATCGTTCAGCAAATAAACCGACAAGCCTAAAGTGCGGTCAACATATTGCATTTGGTTCTTCTTCTTCATGCGGTCAAGTGTCCGTACACAATTCAAAGCTTGCAGTATAGGCGCTTCCATATTGTTTGCGTTTGCGAGTATCACACATTTAACAGGCGGCTCCCCGTTCAACTGGCGGTTACGGTCAATTGATTCGTACATATTTAAGAACGCTTCCGTTTCATGAGTAATTGCTCTTTCATGCCGTTCGGGTATTGCTTCATCGTACAAAATCACTTTGACCGCGCTCGCGTCAAAACTTCGTGCACTCGCCATAGTGGATAATGCCATGTTGACCGCGACTGCCGCGCCCGTTGGCTTGCCCTCGGCGTTAAGTTCGTAAACACCAGTGGCATATTTGGAAAGCGGCGTGCATACAAGGGCTTTACCAATGTCCGCGCCGATTTTGACAATAGGGCTAAATTCTTCTTTACTGACAAGTTCCATTTGCGCAGACGTGCGGCGCAGGTACACAAACTTTATGTCATTTTCAAGTAGGTATTTTATTGCGCCGTAGGTCTTACCCGTACCACGACCGCCGATAGTCAAAATAAAAGGCGTGTCAGATTCAATTATATCTGGCATATTGGCGTAGCCGTTAGATTGATATAGTTTCATAGTCTATTCAGCCTTTCTCCCGTTTGTATGTTCATTGGTGGAAACTCAGGCGCGCTTGATGCGTTCATACAAAAGAAATCGTCTGGCGGCATATATGACATATAAGGGTCACAACTTATGAATGGGCAGATACGTTCATCACCATATACATTCGCACCAAATGATTTATCATTCCTTATCGGTCTGTATATGCAGTTTTTACACCTTACAGGCGAAATAAATTTACTCATTTAACCATCACCCCGTAAACGCTTGATAGCTTTGTTTTAGCGGCTCTATGCTGCGCCGATTCGATACGTCTTGTAAGTTCTTCGCATACGGCTTCTGCGGTAACTTGGTTTTGCCACGACAACAGTATATCTATCCAATCAGAATTAATAAATTCACGTAGTTTGTTGAAACGGCAGTTAACACCCCTTTGCTGTACCTCAATGGAATACGGCACTTCAATAGCAGGATCATATTCAGAGCAATCAACAGCGGCTTGCGCTATGACAGCGGCGGCAAGGAGTGCGTAGGGGTTTGTTTTGCCCGCAACAACTGCATAATCTAAGGAGCGGCAAAACCGCTCCCTATCCTGTTTCATAACTGATTTACTGACAATCATTTTCGCCATACTCCTTTTTAAAGTATTCATACATTTCATCAAGTTCCTTATCTGTCGGAGCGGTGTCTGATACCGTCAGAATGAAAATAGCACACAGACAACAGGCAAGTACAAAACCAAGAAGAAACATACATACAAGAGTCACAATCATTTTTCTTCAATCCTTTCAAGCACTTCAAAAGTTCCCTTGTGGTAGGTCATAGCCTTGTAACGGGCTTCGCGTAGGCTATCAGCTTGAATGTTGACATCACGCCATTTGTTAGTGGTGGTGTCACGGAATGTTGCAATAAACCATTTGATTTTCATAGATATTCCTTTCTCCCCGTGTAGCCGATAGGTCAGCTTTATTTTTATTTTTCTCTTGTTGAACGAATAGCCTCTTTTGCAATCTTTTCTGTAAATACAAAATCTGTTGTTCCTTGCGTATACATGGTTTCTTTCATAATCATACGTTCGTTTTCGTTTTCTTCGTAGTGCTTTTCAGCAATAAAAGCACTATCAAAAGATTCTTGCGATTGTTTATACTGCGCTTCGCAATGTTTAAACATTCTAACATAGTCAGATTTCGCAACAACAGTCCTAACAGACATTATGCCATTTGCATAAACAGCCACAATATAACGCGCTTTAATCATTGTTTTATCATCCTTTCTTATTCTGTAAGTTTACCTTACAATGCAAGTATAGCAAAATACAAGCATAAAAACAATTGGCAAAGTATACAAAATCGCGGAATTTATTTGTGCAATATTTAGTAACAAATAGTTACAAGTCTTTGTGCATATTGCACAAAAAAGTGTGTCAATAGGATGGGGAAATTTGTTATGACACAGGGGGGGT
>JAZNMA010000051.1:0-4639 GCA_045579345.1 Christensenellaceae bacterium
AACATATGATTTGTTGTTGCAAAACGAAGCATTATTATATTTTAAAATAGAAGCCGATGCACAAAATAACAAATGTATTTCCTTTCATGAAATGCACAAAAATTATAAGATAAGAGGAAGAGATATTTATATTAACAACAAAAAGGTTTCCAATAAGGATTTATGTAATTATGTGGTAATTGAGCTATCTAAACAAATTAAATCAAAAAAAATTAATAGAAAACTTAATAGTTTGTCAAAAATAAACACAATGGCGACCTCTGATGTATTATTAACTCAATCTATTCCAGTTGATTTTAAGGGATATGAAGAGAAAATCAATTTATTTGCATTAAAAGAAACCAAGGAAATCGGAGGATTAATTGGATATGACCAAGATAGGCTTAATTTAACGGGTTACTATGCATATACAAGAGAACTAAGGAAGAAAATATTACAATTTGAGTTGTTTTTTAATGTCGTAGATGCAATAAACAACCATTTTTTGAAATTTTCCAATGAAATGGACATGGATATTGAGTTAATAGTAGACAAGAAACAGTATGAAGAATTGAAAAGCGTGTTATCAAAGATGATAAATCACGAAATTGATTTGTTGGAAGTGGGTAAACTTTTATATAATTGTTAAAAAAGTTTCTTTTAATTAATAAATAGTATTAAAAAATTTGCTGTTTTATATAGAAGAACCAGTATTATTTAAATCGTGCATATCAGTGTACTGATAAGGTGCTCGTTTGATTTTTTATCTTCAAACGAGTTTTTTATTATATACTATAAAAGAATTGTCAAATGAAAGTTATGTTAGTAAAAAATTATAATTTTGCAAAAAACTTATCAGTCTCTTGATTTTCTCTAAATAATATGATATAATGCAATCATGTGGAGCAAAAACAATGATTATTACTATTGAGCAATTAAAACAACAATATAAAGATTATGTTGATATTCCTGGGAAAATTTCTAGAGATATTAAAACAGGTAAATTATTTCCGTTAGTAAAAGGCGTTTATGAGACAGATGGAACTGTTTACGGCGCAAAACTTACACAATTTATTTATGGGCCTTCTTACTTGTCTTTCGATTATGTATTGCATCAGCAAGGGTTAATTCCCGAAACTGTTTACAACACTTTTACTTGTGCGACTTTTAATAAAAGAAGAATTAAAACATATAATAATCATTTTGGTACATTTATTTATAGAGACGTGCCAAAGGAAGTTTTCAGTTTAGGAGTTGTGGCAGTTCAAGATGGTAATTATACCTATTTAAAAGCAACGCCGGAAAAGGCTTTTTGTGACAAACTATATACCGTTTCACCCGTGTTGAGTATAAGAAACTTAAAGAATTTACTCTTTGAAGATTTAAGAATAGATGAGGAAAAGTTTAATGAGCTAAACAAAGAAGATTTGTTAAAACTAGCTCCATTATATCGTTCTTCAAATTTAAATTTTTTAGCAAAATTGATAAGAGGAAAATAATATGCAACAAGTTTTAAGTCAAATGTTATCTAAATATCAAATTAACAGCGTTGAAGACAAAAAGAATGCAATAAAAGAAATTGTTCAAGAAGTTGTTCTTTGTGGCCTTTCTCGTGGAGGTTTTTTTAAGGAAGCCGCTTTTTATGGCGGAACTGCACTTCGTATTTTTTATGGTTTAGATAGATTTAGTGAAGATTTAGATTTTTCGCTTATTTCACAAAATCCAGATTTTGATTTAACAAAGTATTTTTCATATATTGAAAATGAAACTAAATCAGTTGGCTTAAATTTTACCGTAAGCGAAAAAGAGAAGGCTATCGATTCAAATGTCAAATCAGCGTTCTTAAAAGGTAATACCAAAGAACATATTTTGACTTTTTATGAAAACACTTCGGATATAAATATCATCAATAGAGATGAAGTTATTAGGATTAAGTTTGAAGTTGACGTAAATCCACCTATGGGTGCTACTTATGAAACAAAGTTCGGGCTATTACCATCGCCGTATCAAGTAAGACTTTACGATATGTCATCGCTCTTTGCGGGAAAGATTCATGCATGCTTATGTAGAAATTGGAAAACAAGAGTAAAAGGTAGAGATTTCTATGATTACGTTTTCTTTTTGTCTATGGCCGCAAAAGTTAATTTAGTAAACTTAAAAGCAAAGTTAGTTCAATCAAAATATATTGAAGAAGACTTTGACTTAACTATTGATAGTTTGAAGGTATTGCTAAATGAGAGATTTTATAATATAGATTTTTCACAAGCAAGAGAGGACGTGTTGCCGTTTATAAGAGACAAGCAAAAATTAGATTTATGGAGTAAAGAGTTTTTCGTAGAAATAACAAAAAACATACAGTAAATATTTAAAAAAATAAGTATTAAAGGAGGATTAACAAATGAGAGCAGTTATATATGCACGATATAGTTCTGACAATCAACGTGAAGAAAGTATTGATGGTCAACTTCGTGATTGCAAAAATTATGCTAAATATAACGATATAGAAATCGTTGGCGAGTACATTGACCGTGCTATGACTGCTAAATCAGATAACCGTCCTGACTTTCAACGAATGATTCGTGACAGTTATAAAGACTTATTTGACGTAATACTGGTTTGGAAATTAGATAGATTTTCTCGTGATCGTTTTGACTCTGCTAAATATAAGGCTATTTTAAGGCAAAATGGAGTTAAAGTTATTTCTGCAACTGAAAAAATTTCTGATGATGCAAGTGGTATATTATTTGAATCGATTCTTGAAGGTTATGCAGAGTTTTATTCAGTAGAACTCGCAGAAAAAGTTAGACGTGGGATGACGGACAATGCCCTAAAAGCAAAGTCTAATGGTGTGCGTGCTCCGTTTGGGTATTACGTTGATGAAAACGACCAATATTAAATTGATACTGAAACAGAACCTATCGTTAAAGAAATTTATTCACTATACGTTGACGGAAAGAGAGTAAACGATATAGTTAAGATTATGGCAGAACGTGGAGTTCAAAATAGAAATTATCCACTAAACTATAATTCAGTTTATAGAATACTCACCAATCGTAAATACATAGGCGAATATAAATTCGGTGACGTAGTTTTGGATGACGGAATGCCTGCTATAATTGATAAAGAGACTTTTGAGAAAGTTCAAAAACGTTTTGCAGTCAATAAAAAGGCCCCGTCAATGCGTAGAATGGATGAAGAGTATATGCTTACGACCAAACTGTTTTGTGGCCACTGTGGGGCTTTAATGACTGGGCAGAGCGGAACTAGCCACACGCAAACCCGATATCATTATTACAAGTGAAATCGTGCTCGTAAAAAGGAGTGTAATAAAACGAGTGTTTGTAAAAAACTTATTGAAGACGCAGTTATAGATGGTATTCTAAACCTATTAAAAGACGAATTAGTTTTAGAAGATTTATCAAATCGCATTTATGAAATGCAATATGAACAAAGTTATACGCTTTTATCGTTAAAATCTCAATTAGATAATGTTGAAAAGAAACTTAACAATATTGTTCAAGCACTTGAGAACGGAATATTTTCAAATACTACCAAACAACGCCTTGATGAACTTGAAAGTCAAAAGGAAGAGTTAGAAAAACAAATTTTTGAAGAACAGTCAAACAATCCGTTCTTAACAAAAGATCGAATATTATATGTGCTATATAACTTCCGTAAAATAAATGCTGATACAAAAGAAGGAAAACAACTTCTAATTGACAGTTTTGTAAATGCAATTTATTTATACGATGATAAATTTGTAATAGCGTTTAATTATAAAAACAAATCAAAAACAGTAACCTTTGAGGAAATAGAGAGTTCACGCTTCACACAGGAAGCTTCACCAAACAAGAATAAATCCGAATGTATCGAAATTATAGGCGATTCGTTCGGATTTATTGTTTTTTTGTCCTAAAATAAATCATGTAGATAAAAAATTTATATCATTAAAACAGTAGGTTTTTCCTATTGTTTTTTTGTTTTATAAAACTATGTGTTGTCATAAAGTATTGATTTTTCACCTTTTCATGTGATATTAAATAATAAAGAGGAGGTATTTTATGGATGAAAATATATTAAATCCACCAATCAATTTAACCGAAGAGGAAAAGATTGTGTGGGATGAATTTGTTACAATGTTAAACTCAAGCACAAATTATAAAAAGATAATGACAGATAAAGAACTTGTTTTACAATATGTTCAATTGAAAATTATAAGAGATAAAGCATGGATATCGTGGATACAAAACCCTGAAAGATATGTAAGAATAGTAACCGGAATTTGCAGTGATGGAAAAACTCCTAAAATTATGGTTAAAGAAAACGAACATTATAAAACATATGTGGAAAGCAATAAACTTATAGAAAAAATTTTAACAGATTTAAGGTTGACTCCAAAAGCGAGAAAACCAAAGTGGTTATAAATTATGGAAAATAAAGAATTAAAAATAGAGTATATAGATGTCAATTGCTTAACTCATTATAACAAAAACTCTAAAATACACACAAAAGAACAAATCAAACATATTGCAAATTCAATCATTGAGTTTGGTTTTAATGACCCAATAGGAATTGCTGGGGATGATAACATAGTATTAGAAGGCAATGGGAGAATAGAAGCGGCAAAATATCTTGGGATAAGTAAACTTCCTTGTGTTCG
>JAZNMA010000052.1:0-6729 GCA_045579345.1 Christensenellaceae bacterium
ACTTATATTAACAAAGAAAGGAAAGGGATGAAAAAATGAAAAAAACAAATATGAAAGGGTTAAAAAAAATTAAGTGGGAAAATATAATATTTATTATATTAGTTATAATTGATATTGTATGTATGAAAGAACACATTAAATTAAATGGTCTATACATTGAGTTAGGTATGGAACTTATAATTTACTTATCAATGTCATTAGTTGCTAGATATGTTATTAAAGACATTAGAAAAAATCCTGAAAATTGGTTTTTTGATAAAGAAGATTAAAAATCTTCTTTTTTTTAATTTTTTTTAAAAAAGTACTTGACTTTTGGTGTAGATATGTTATAATTATAATGGGGGTGGATGATGATGATATATAACAACGCACCCTGGCGTATCATAAACGCCCCCCTTAAAACTTTTTTAACTTTTTTCAAAAAAAGTATTGACTTGATATTTTATATATGATATACTTATATCAGTTAAGGGAAATATTAACAAACTTAATTATAAAAAAACTTTTTAAAAAATATTTAAAAAAAGTATTGACATTAAAAAGTATATTTGATATAATTAAGACAGTTAAGGAAAGCCAAACCTTAACAATTAAGGAAAGTGAGAGTGATAAAATATGGCTACAAAAAAAGAAACATTTATGGTTAAGGGTGTTGAAATGACACTACACGAAAAACAAGTATTTGAAAAGGTTGTTGAAATGGCAAGACCAGTTTCATACAAAGAAATTGCTAGTGCTTGTAATATAAGTGAAAAAAGTGCTTGTGCTACACTTGCAAGACTAGAAAAAACAAAGGGAGTTTTAAAGAAAAACGAACCTATAAAAGTTACAACTTATGAAATATTAGAAGATTAAAAAATCTTCTTTTTTTTGTAAAAAAGTATTGACTTAATACCAAAACTATGGTATTATTATAATGGGGGTGGACGACGACTATAAGAACATATGTTCGTATTTAAAAAAACTTTAAAAAGTTTTTAAAAAGTAGTTGACTTTTTCTAAAAAAAGAGTATAATAAATAATGAAAGGTGGTTAAAATACCACCTAAAAAAGAAAATTAAAAAAATGCTAAAAATGTATTGACTTTAAAAATTAGATATGTTATATTAGTATTAACAAAGGAAAGAGAGAGAAAAGAAAAATGAAAAAAATTGACAAAAGAAAAAAATATATTATGGTATTTGATGTTGAAACAACAAACAACATTATGGAAAGTAAATTCAATGATGGTTTAGTTTATGATATTGGTTATGCTATTGTTGACAAACAAAACAATGAATATGTTGCTAAAAGTTATGTTATAAGTGATATATTTGACAATGAAAAAGAACTTATGAAAAGTGCTTATTATGTTGAAAAATTACCAAAGTATTACAAAGAACTAGAAAATGGAACTAGACAAAGAAAAACAATTTTTCAAGTAAGAAGAGAAGTAAACGAAATGATAAAAAAATACAATATCAAAGAAGTTTATGCTTATAATGCTAATTTTGATATAACTACATTAAATAACACTTGTAGATATGTTAGTAAATCATTAGTAAGATACTTTTTCCCTTATGGTGTAAATGTATGTTGTATTTGGAATATTGCTTGTCAAACATTAGGAACACAAAAAACATTTTTAAAACAAAATGTATGCAACGAAAAAGGCAACCTATTAACAAGTGCTGAAAGAATGTTCGCTTATATCACTAATAACAAAGATTTTCAAGAAGAACACACTGGACTAGAAGATACTAGAATTGAAAGTGCAATATTAAACAAATGTTTTAGACAACATAAAAGCATAGACAAAAAAATAAATCGTGCTTGTTGGCAAATACCACAAAAAACAAAAAAAGAACTTTTAGCAAGTGCTTAAAAGTTTTTTTATTTTTTGTTAAAAAGGTATTGACTTATTTTGTCAAAGTGGTATAATTATAATGGGGGAGAATAATAATAATATAAAAAAATACACTTTACAAAACTTTTTTAATTTTTTTTAAAAAAAGTATTGACTTAGTATTTTATATATGGTATATTAGTATTGTCAAGAGAAAAGAAGGGAATGATTAAAATGACAAGAAAACAAATAAGAAAAGCAAAAAGAATAATTAAAGGAGTATTTACAATAGCAATAGTAGTTGCAACATTAGTTGTTATCAATACAATTAAAACAAACATAAATGACTACAAACAACAAGAACTAAACGAAATCAAAGAATATCAACAATGTATTTATAATCAACATAAAGAACAAAGTTATATTATTAGAAGTAGTTGTTCAAGTAATTGGAAAACATTAGACAAAAAAGCAAATATTGAATACAAGCAAATAAAAATGGACTTATACCTAGTAAGTATTGACAACCTAGAAATGTAAAAAAAGAGTGCTTGAAAAAGCACTCTAAAAACTACAATAAAAAAAGAAAGTGAGATAAAAAAATTATGAGAAAAAACGAAAATAAAAAAATCGTGCTAGATATGGACGACACCCTAGCACACTTTAACAAAGAAAAAAATGCACTTGAAAGATTTGACAAAGAAAGCAATTTTTTCTATCATTTGAAACCTAGTAAACTATTAAATCTAATTAACTATATGATAAACAATAACTATATTGATATTAACAATGTTTATATTGTTAGTGCTTCACCAAACGAACAAGCCGACAAAGACAAGTTAAAATGGTTATATAGACACCTACCAAACATTAACAAAGACAACATACTATTTACAAGATTAGGACAAAACAAAGGCAATATATTTATAGACACATACAAAATAAACGACCTATCAAAATACACCCTTATAGACGACTATACAAAAAACCTAGTAGAGTGGCAAAAATTAGGTGGAAAAGTTATCAAATATATAAATGAATATAACAACACAAAACAAAGTTATAAAGCATATAATATACCTACATTAGACCTAAACAATACAATAATATAAAAACAATGATATAATAAACAATATAATAATAAATGTTATATTGTTTTTGTTTTATTATATTAAATATTAACAATGTATTTATAACAATATAATCATAAACAATAAACAAATAAATAAAAGAACAAGTAAAACACTATTTAAACCTATTTAAACGACCATATAAGCACGAAAGCATATAAAACAATATAAATATATTAAAATATTAAAAAGTCTTTTAAATGGCAAAATAAACACGAATAAAAGCACACACCACATAAAGCACTACACACAAACAAAGGCATAAAGGCAAGGCATAAAATAAAAAGCAAAATAAAAAAGAAAATATTTTATAAAAAATTTTTTCTTCTTATCAATAACAAACAAAAACACAAACAAGCAAACACAAACAAATGTTTGAGTGAGTAGGCACGACCAAAGGCAAACACACACAAACAAGTGTTCGAGTAGTGGGGGGATAGGTTTGGTAATTCTTGGGGGAAAAGTGGGGAATAATACCCCTGCGTCCAACCCAATATTACACACCAATTTTTCGCATTACATACCTATTTTCCACTTTATCCAACACCAAATCAGCACGCCACCACTAATCACCGCCATGGCGATTGATATCCACATTAGTACTCGGTACACGGTTGCCCAGAAATGGTCCCAGGCATGTGTCACGCATACTAATTTTCCTTCGAACCACCATCTACGGTCATAACATCGTTTTGCAGACAAGATTGATAGCACAAATATCATTATGGCGTTTTTGACCATACAACCTCATCTCCTTGTCTTACAAGAAACACATCAAATGGTTCGCTTGGCTCTATCATTACTTCATACTCACGTAAGTCTGTTTGCATAAGATAGATATACTTGCCGTTGATGCTTTCAATGTAGTTTAGCTTGTCGAAATCTTCAACGTGTCTTTCTAGTGTTTCGCATTGGTGCCACTCAAGTGTTTCTTCGCAAATTTCCATTGGCGTTGGCGCTGGGCGATAAAATGCAGCAATTAGGCACGCGGCAGCAACAAGTATCCATCCCGTAAGCGCAATGCACGCACCTGCAGTTGCCCAAAACTCATTAACACAAGTCTCGGGACACGTATCTACAAGTGGACACATCTCTTTGCGTCTTGGGTCGCCCGGTTCTAAGTCTGTATTGCATCCATAGCAATAGCCATCACATCCGTAGGCCTCGCGTTTGCGTGCAATGTCCTCTTGCAAATCTAGGTCTTCTTTAATCTCGGTTATTTTGGTCATCGTCATCACTTCCTACCTTGCATGCACCAAATATGAACAATACAATTGCTAATATGATAATCACTGGAGCCAAATAGACACCAACTCCTATGAGCAAGCATACGACTATTAGCAAAAGCAAGTCTTCGGCTGCTGATTGTTTGCGGCCACGCTTTCTCATAGACCCACCTCGCACATAAGGCCAACCACCTTTAGGGCGACCGCACGCTCTATTGGGTCGCTGCTGTTCGTAAGCTCGCCCACCTTTTTTAGCAACTGGCGATATTTGTCGTCGGTAAACCCACGGTTGGTAATCTCGACCGCGTCGTCCTCGCCAGCGATAAGCAAAACACCGTCGCCGTGGAAATCTACGTCGTAGACGCTGTCGGGTGATAGGTAAACTGTACGCTCGACGCCGCGTTCGCGAAGATGAATCTCAACACGACGAGTAACCGCCATTGCCTCGCGCCACATTGACCCTAGGTCGATACCAATGTCACCAGCGTTGACCGTGAAATGTCCAATTGTGTTGCCGTCGACATGTAATTCGGCTGTTTCAATACCCGTATCGCCGATTTCGCCACGTGGGCCACGCAAATCCATTGCCTCGGTTGCTTGCATATACTCAGGCATGTCGTAAGCTCGTTCGATGCGTTCAAAAACTTGTTCTTCTGGCATTAGCGCTCACCTCCTAAGTGCGTTGCGTTATTAAAAATTTCTAGTATGCGCCCGCGAACTAATCTTTCGATTGGATCGTTGCTAGGCGTGTTGGCATAATTTAAGATTTCATTGACAAGCGGATTGCCAAAAATCGCTAACATGTCGGCCGCAGTTGCGATAACATGGTAATTGTTGTTATCACTCACTAATTTAACACCATCGCCGCCAATTTGTATTTCTGCACCGTTGGATACTTGGGCCACATGGTTATTTATATTATTTCTTATTGCCACAGCGGGGCTGTGATAAGTATAGGTATATCCTGTTGTTGTTCCATAGCCATACATTGTTTCAGTACACATCCTTTCTAATTCATATTTATCAAATGATGATTCGGGCAAAGCCCAATTATTTCTTGTTAGTAGTCTTGTAAAATCAATTTGGAAACCTCGGTTTTCGACAAAATTCTCTAACAAACACGTTGCCGTATTGTCGTAAGCTCGATGGACTGTGGCAACGAACCCGTTGCCCATTGCATCATTGATGCGATTGGCGCGTAAGCACGCGTCATGGTCCATTGAGTAGTAAACCGCATATCGGTCTCGATGTTCTTCTTGTATGATTACAAATTCATCACGACCAAACCTTTCACCGCAAATAACCCATGTGTATTCATCTCCATGGTCAAAAATCTCTCTTTTTTGCAGATCTAAGGGAAAGGTTGCAAGTCTATCTAACAAATTATTAATTTTATGCAGTTCTCTAAGCTTCTCTACCACTTAAATCACCAGCTTGCAGTGTTGGCACTTCATCAAGTCCCCACATATGTTTCATATATTCAATAATAAGGTAATTTACATCTTGATAAGTTGCTTCTGGGTTTTCTTGTTTGTGAGTTCTCCATAATTTTGAAATTGCAAGACTAAAATTAAGAATATCCGTAAGCACATCATCGTCATTACTGAAAACATACGCTTTTTGGTCAAATGCACCACATTTTGTTGCTAAATCAAATACATCATTAATGCGAATACTTGTTTGATCTTTTGGCACATCTATTTTTCCAATTAAGTCTTTAATTAATACGTCCATTTCAGCTTTTAATGTATCTCTTACTACCATTTCTATTCCTCCAATCGTATAATAAAAATAAAACCTGCTAAAAATTATTCAGCAGGTTTGTCTATTTTGGCATTTAATGAGTCAAACTCGGCTTTGAATTCTGGGTCTAATAGGCAAAGTAAATTTGCATATGAATTAGCATATCCACTTTCAAAACCATTTTGGAAATTGTCGAAAGCATTAGCTTCTTCGCTTTCCTTAGTAAATAAATCTTCTTTACTAATATTTTCGCGAAGATAGTTCGCTAAATCTCTTAAATTTTCTATTTTTTCCATTATTGCTCCACTCCTGATCATAAGATCTACCAAGAACTTTATCTATATACCAAACAGGGCTGTATCAAACCTGTTAAGCTCAAATTATTGCTCACTGTGTGGCTAAGCACAATGAGCGTAAGAAAGGGGTGAATGTGGGAGAATTCCCACAGGCAGTGGTTTTACCACAATAGCGACTATTTGTTTCATTGTTCATCGCACGGACGGGACAAGCCGTCAATTAAAAATTATTTTATTTCTTTTTTAATTTACAATATAATTATAAACTTTAATGCTATATAAAATCAAGTATTTTTGTAAATTTTTTCTTAAAATATTTTTAAATGTTATTCCCCTTATTTATATATAAAAGAAATAAGAATCACCGTAAAAAGATTTTCTTTTCTTTTTACATTTATATTATATAATATTTAAAAGACTTTTGTATATGACTTTTTCAATTTTTTTCTTTTAAAAATTATTTTTTTCTCTTTTTGTAATTATATTATATTGCGTTTTACTACTTTTTG
>JAZNMA010000053.1:0-20303 GCA_045579345.1 Christensenellaceae bacterium
TTTTTAAAAAAAAACAAAAACTTTTATTATATTTCACATTGATTAATTAGTTGCTTTTTTTCTTGTTTTGTAATATAATGATAAAAATTTTTATTTTTTATTATATGGAGACAATATGAAAGGTTGGAAACTCGTCGAACCATTTACACTTAAAGAGCAAGAAATCGACGAAACTACAGAACTTATTACGCTTACTAAGGTAAAAATCACTAAAGCACTCATTACACTATCTGACGTTTTAAGATATAAAGATGAATTAGATGGTGAAAGTGTTGTTCTTGGCAGTTCTGGAATCGGCGTTATATGTGAATCAGAAACCAATCTTTTCGGCTTAGAAAAAGGTAAGCACGTATACATTGAGCCTATTAGAGAATGTTTAGAATGTCAAAATTGTAAAATTGGCCAAATTTCTAAATGCACGAACCTTCAGACAGCAGGCGTGGATTTTGACGGCTTCTTATGTGACTTTGTTGCTGTTGATTCAGCTAAGCTCTTTCTTCTCCCCGACAGCGTTCCCGATTTAGAAGCATTATTTATTGATAATATATCTTTAGCAATTTCCGTTGTCGACAAACTTGGAATTCAAAAAGGCGATTACGTTGCCGTAATCGGTGCTAACAATTTTGGAAATATTCTAGCTCAACTTTTAATTTATTATCAAGCAGTACCAATTGTTTTAACCACCAATGAAGAAGACTTCAAAATAGCAAAAGATTCGGGCATTTATTACGTCTTGGGCAACGAAGATAATTGGCAAAAAGAAATTAGCAATATTACAAGTGGCAGAATGACAAAAAGCGTTGTTTATATTTCTGATTGCAATATTCCCGCGGCAAAAGCTTTTGCACTAGCATCTCACAATGCAGGCATTGCTTTTACTGGTGTTTCTTATAAAAACAACTCTATATCTTTTGCTCAAGCGATTAAAAAACAACTGCAAATTCAATGCATAAATAACGGATATGGAAACACGGCCTCAAGCATAAATCTTATTGCAAATAAAGCAATAAATCTTTCGCATCTAAAGCTCGATTCATCATCATATGAATCAGTACCCGACGCAATTAATAAAATGAGTAAAATGCTTGACGAACAAGGAAAAATTTACGAAACTGTTGTTGACCTTGTAAAATAATTAAAGCCCGCAAAAGCGGGCTTTTACTTTTATTAAGAGTCCTTATTAGGACTTTTTATTCTTTTGTTTTGCGACAAAAAAACAGTCTTAAAAATTTACGTATTATCTTTGGCGGTTTAATACAACAAATTTTCATACATTTACCTCGCATATACTATCTATATGCAACATAAAGGTTAAATTGACAAAACAATTAAATTTCTCGCAACTCTTTTATAATTTTTGCTCTATCCGGCTCATTAAACACTGTACTTCCCGCAACAATAACGTTTGCGCCAGCATCTTTAACAAGTCTTACGTTTTCTTTGTTTATGCCACCATCAATTTCAATATCAATTTCCTTGCCGATTTTATCGACAAGCTTCGCAACCTGTTCAATCTTAGGTAAAACTTCCGGAATGAATTTTTGACCACCAAAACCTGGATAAACGCTCATTAAAAGTATCATATCACACTCTTCAATAACGTCTGCAATCTTTTCTACTTCTGTGTTTGGATTAATTACTGCACCGCATTTAACGCCTAAGCTCTTTATTGATTTAAGTGTTTCTTTAAGCCTGTCCTGACAAGCTTCTTGGTGAACTGTTATAATATCCGCACCAGCATCAGCGAATTGAGGAATATAATTCCACGGATTTACTATCATTAGGTGTGCGTCAAAAATTGCATTAGAATATTTTCTTGATTCTTTAATAAACTTTGGTCCAAAAGAAATATTTTTAACAAAACTGCCATCCATAACGTCAAGATGGATAACGTCCGCGCCGTCACGCGTGATATTACTAATTTCTTCTCCTACTCTTGAAAAATCCGCCGATAAAATTGAAGGCGCAATCTTAATTTTTTTCATAAAAAACTCTCCTTTCTAATATTTCATTATAAATTTCAAGGTAACGATTATAGCGTTTTAAAGATAAAACACCTTTATCGACCATTTCTTTCACTTTACATTCAGGCTCGGTAATATGCTTGCAACCACGGAATTTACACATTGACGACAGTTCGAAATATTCCGGATAGCATTCGGGAAGTTCATCAATTGTTACCATAGCGTCAATAACCGCAAATCCGGGTGAATCTATAATTTTTATTCGTTCACTTTCGAATATTTCCGAACGCGTAGTCGTATGCTTGCCTCTTAAAATTTTTTGACTTAACGCACCTACTGTCAGTTCTAAATTAAACATCGTGTTTATTATTGATGTCTTACCAGCCGCGCTTTGCCCCGCTAAAACGGTAAGCTTATCATTAAGCAATGATTTTAACTCGTCAATACCCTGTCCGTTTTTTGCACAAACACTTAAAAATTTAATTCCTAACCCAGAGTACTCTTTTTTAATATACTCAAACAGTTCACTATTTAAGTCAGTTTTATTGTTTACAATAACAAACTCTACGTTTTCTTTAACCGCATTTAAATAAAGTTTATCAATCAAATAATAATCGGGTTTTGGTTCAGGCGACACAACGGCAACTATTAAATCGACGTTTGCAACGTTTGGTCTAATAAAACGATTTTTTCTAGGCAAAACCTTTTCAATGGTATTTTGATTAAATTCGACAAAATCGCCCACGGAAATTCCGTCACTTTTAATTTTAAGCACACCCCTAGCTTTGCATTTATATATTTTATCTTCACATTTTACCGAATACGAATCAGTGTGAACTTTATAAACTTGACCTTGCAAATTTTTCTCCCGTTAATGATTTTTTTCTTCCAAATATCTTTGTCTTAATTGCCCGCAGGCACCATCAATATCTTCTCCCATTCTGCGTCTAAGCGTAGCAGAAAGTCCACCTTTTTCTAATAATCCTAAAAACCTATAAGCATCTTTATCTGTAGTGCTAGACAAACTATTTTCTTTAACCTCGTTTAGTCTTATTAAATTCACGTGACAAGGTTTCCCTTTCAAAAGCGATATTAGCTCGTCTGCGTGTCTTTTAGTATCGTTATTTCCCTTTATTAATACGTATTCAAATATATATCTTCTTCCACTTTTGTTAAAATATTTTAAGCAAGCATCTAAAATTTCTTTTATTCTATATTTTTTTGCAACGGGCATAATTTTTTGCCTTTCTTCATCAAAAGGCGAATGTAAAGATACGGTTAAATTTATACTTAAATCTTCATTAACTAAGTCAAGCATCTTATTAACTAAGCCAGAGGTAGATAAACTAATATTCCTTTGGCTAATATTAATACCATTTTTAACCGAAACAAGTTTTAAGAATTTAACCGTGTTATCGTAGTTGTCAAGCGGTTCACCGCTCCCCATTAGCACGACGTTAATAATCTTTCTTTTATCAGCTAAGCCACCGGACAAATATCTGTTAACCGTGACTACCTCTCCCAGTATTTCACCAGCTGAAAGATTTCTAACAAGCCCGTTAAGTCCAGAAGCACAAAAAGCACAGCCCATTCTACAACCAACTTGAGTGGAAACACACAATGTATAACCATACTTATATTTCATAAGTACGCCTTCAACCACGTTATCGTCAAGCAATTTAAATAAAAATTTTTCCGTACCGTCTACGGATTGTAGCGACTTGATAATATTAACGGGTTGTGAAATAAAATTATCGCTTAACTTTTCCCTTAACGTTTTTGACAATTCAGTCATTTCGGAAAAATTAAGACCTAAATGAAGAGCCTTAAAAATTTGTTGCGTTCTAAAGCTTTTCTCACCCATGTCTAATATTATGTCATTAAGTTGTTCAAAACTATAATTCAATAAACAGTTTTTCAATTTAATTCTCTCTTTTCAACTTGGCAATAAAAAAACCTAAACCATTTGAAATATCTGGCAAAAACAAATTAGCTCCACCAATATTCTCATGGCGTAATGGGCTATTGATTTCACATAGCTTAAAGCCATTTATGTCTGACATAAACGAGCTTATAACGTCTATATTTTCACTATCTAAGATTGAACAAGTAGAATAATATAGATAACCACCTACTTTTACGTAGTTTGAAACGTTTTTTAATATTGATATTTGCTCTTTATTAAGCGCTAACACATCATCTTTCGTTCTATTTAATTTTATGTCGGGATTATCATTAACAACCCCTAACCCGCTACAGGGAGCATCACAAAGCACTGCATCAAAGTACTTTTCATATTTAGGTTCATAAACTTTAGCGTCACAAATAATTGCGGTTACGTTTTCCCTTTTCATTCGGAATTTATAATCTTCAATTAATTGCACTCTATGTGGGTGAATATCAAAAGAATATACGTTATCGCATTTATAAGATATGCGAATACTCTTACCTCCAGGTGCTGCACAACAATCCAAAATATTTTCACAAGGTTCAATAATATCACAAATTGCCACAGAACCTAACGCTTGATATGTGTATAGACCTTTATCATAATCGTCGTTTCTAACAAAGTTTTGCGCTAAAAACACGTTATTAAAAGGTGTTTTTTCATATACTAAATTTTTTGATTTAAGATAATCTTCACCATTTATATCATAAAATGCAAGGCACGTTTTTTCATTAATAGCACTAATAATACTCTTAGTACGCTCATTACCGTATGAATTTAATAATTCTTTCACCGCAAATTCCGGATATGAGTATTTTATTGATAATGCTTGTATAGTATCTTTAGGCAAGTCTATCTTTGAATGAATAAACTTTCTTAAAAAAGCATTTACAAATCCAGACGCACCCACTTTGCCTAGCTTTTTAGTAAGTTCGACAGCGTTTTTTGTAACTGCATACTCTTTTTTTCCTAAATATTTAATAGAATACATTGAAATTTTAAGTATAGTTCTAATAACTAATTTAGGAGACTTTTCAGTCAATTTTTTTATATAATAACTAAGTTCAATATCTTTATCTAATACGCCATAACAAGTCTTAATGGTTAAAGCACGATTTTTCTCTTCGATAAAAGTAGAATTTATTGCTTGTTTTATATAACATTTATCACTATAAACTTTATTCAATATGTTATAGCAATCATAAAAATAATTAATCATTAACAAAAATCCTTATGTTGCAAAAATTTATTCCCACGCAAAAATTCTTTTATTTCCATAGGTTTACCGCCTGATTTTTGCACTTTTAGTAGCGACAAACTTTGACTTTTACAACCTATAATCAACTTGTCCTCACAGCAAATAATTTCACCTTCTCTCCCATGAACGTCCTCTACTTTCGCCTCGTAAATTTTGAAAGGTAACCCTTGTAACATACAATATGCAACTGGGGCTGGATTAAAAGCTCTGACTTTATTAAAATTAACAATCGCATCATCACTCCAAGAAATTAATGCATCTTGCTTTTTAATAATTTTTGAATAACTTGCAAGTGTATCGTCTTGTTTCATATATTCTGCCTTGCCGTTTGTAATAAGTTCTAGTGCTTCTAAAACACATTCCGCGCCCAATTGAGAAAGTTTATTAAACAAGTCACCACAAGTATCGTTAGTATTAATTCTTAAACTTTTTTGTAAAAAAATGTCGCCGGTATCAATGCCAATATCCGTTCTCATGATAGTAATACCAGTCTCATCTTCTCCATTTAAAAGTGCATAATGAATTGGCGAAGCTCCTCTATATTTTGGTAATAACGAAGCATGAATATTAATAACGCCTAATTTAGGAATATCAAGTATTTCTTGTGATAATATTTGACCAAATGCACAAGTAATCATAATATCGGGTTTTAATTTTTTTAAATCTTCAACTCCTTCGCTTCTTATTTTATCATACTGAAAAACCGGTAAATCATACGATTTAGCTAAAACTTTAACCGGTGGCGGTGTCATCACTTGCTTCCTTCCTACTGGTTTATCGTTGTTGGTAACTACACCTACAACTTCATATAGACCGCTTTCATATATAGCTTTTAATGGTAAAACTGCAAAATCAGGAGTACCGAGATAAACTATTCTCATTAATTATCTCCTTCAACGTATTCGGCTTTATCAATATATAAAATGCCATCTAGATGGTCATATTCATGACAGAACGCACGGGCAAGAAATCCCTCTGCCTCTACAACAAACGGATTTCCCTTTCTATCAAACGCTTTAACTTTAATTCGATTAGGTCTTTCAACCAAACCATATTTACCTTTAACTGACAAACAGCCTTCTTCCCCGCGTTGCTTCCCGCTTTGACTTAAAATAACTGGATTAATACATTCGTAAAATTTACCATCAACGTATACTATGAAAATACGACGAAGCACCCCAACTTGAGGTGCGGCAAGTCCTGCGCCCTCGGCTTTGATTAGCGTGGCTTTCATGTCGTCTAAAAGTTGTGCTGTTTTTTCACCAAAGTCAGTCACCTCGAAACTTCTTTTTCTTAAAGTACTGTCTCCGATTTGAATGATATTTCTTATAGCCATAAGCCTCTCCTTAAGTCAAATTATTCGAGTTAATTTCCATTGAAACTAAAACTCCGTGTTGTTTATATTTGTCTACTGTATAAAATATTTTATCTAAAAGCTCTCTATCTTCTGCAACAATCCTCATTAAAACTTGGTATCTAAATTTGTTTTGTAAACGTTTAAGCGGAGCTTTCATACAACCATAAAACCTAAACTTCTCACGCTCACTGTTGTATAAAATACTAAGTTCACCATGGATTGCTTTAGTTGCAGAAAGCGCTACTTCATCATTTTCAGAACTAATCAGAATTCTAACTACATCTGTAAATGGAGGAAAAGCTGTTGCTTTTCTTATAGATAATTCTTGGTTAAAAAAGCTCTTATAGTCGTAATTAATCGCAAATCTTAAAACCGCATTGTCAGGAGAATAAGTTTGCAAAACTACTTTTCCAGCCTCTTTTGCCCTTCCACTTCTTCCCGCAACTTGTGTCAGCAGTTGAAAGGTCCTCTCCCCGCTTCTAAAATCCGAAAAATGTAAACTCATATCCGCATCAAGAATTCCAACTAAAGTAACGTGCGGAAAATCATGCCCTTTTGCAATCATTTGAGTGCCGACCAGAATATCAGCTTCTCTATTAGAAAATTTATTTAATATTTCAAAGTGCCCCTCTTTTTTTTGCGTCGTATCTCTATCCATGCGCAAAATTCGTGCTTTAGGGAACAATTTTTTTAGTTCGTCTACAACCCTTTCTGTTCCCATTCCGCCATAACGAATAAACTGGCTTCCGCACTCAGTACAAGCAGTAATCATTTTGTACTTTGCACCACAATAATGACATAAAAGAGCATCGTCTTCACGATGATATGTTAACGAAACGTCACAATCTGTACATTTTTGAACATGCCCGCACTCCGTGCATATTACAGACTTTGAATAACCACGCTGATTTAAGAAAATTATAGCTTGATTGTTTGTGTTTAGGCATTCTTCAATTTCCATCTTTAGCACTGAGGAAATTTGCGTGTTATTACCTCTCCTTGTTTCCTTTTTCATATCAACGATTTGGATATTTGGTAATGGCTGTTTATTTATTCGGTCAGGGAGTTCAACTAAATGATACTCACCGTTTATAGCTTTATCATAACTTTCAATAGAAGGGGTTGCGCTACCTAAAACCAATTTTGCATTATTCAATCTAACACGCTCTTTTGCAACAGCAACAGTTGAATATCTAGGCGCGGACTCACTTGTATAACTTCCATCGTGCTCTTCGTCAATAATAATAAGCCCCAAATTTTCTACAGGTGCAAAAACAGCACTGCGCGCGCCGATAACTATTTTTGCTTGCTTATTTCTTATTCTCCACCATTCGTCAAACCTTTCACCAGCGGATAATCCACTGTGTAAAATTGCAGCGTTATCACCAAAACGAGCGCGAAGTTGTTTGAGCATTTGTGGAGTTAATGCTATTTCCGGCACTAACATAATTGCCGTTTTTCCGTCTTCGATAACCTTTTCTATCAAATTCAAATATACTTCTGTTTTTCCGCTTCCCGTTACGCCGTGTAACAATGTAACGGTTTTTTCAGTGTTTTTAATAGCATTTATCGCAAGACGTTGCTTAGGTGTAAGCTCAATGTTTTTACTTTGCGTTTCTATAGTTTTATATGGCGAACGGAAATTTTTTTCCTCTATAATTATCGCTAATTTTTTTTCAATAATTGCATTAACGACAGAGTTGCCAAAAGTTTCAGCAAGATAACTAAATTGCGTTTTCCCCTTGTCTTGAAGGTAGTATAAAAGTTCTTTTTGCTTTACTGCCGACTTTCTTAATTTTACAACTTCTTCATCTAAATTAATATTTTCTAGTAATTCAACGTACCGTACAAATTGCTCTTTCACTCTGCCTTTTCGCATTTCAGATGGTAAAAACAATCTTAGCGCGGCAGCGCGAGTGACATAGCAAGTGTTTTTAACGTAATTCATTAATGAAAGAGTTTCACTAGTTAAAGCCGGTGTTTCTTCCAACACTCTAATTATCGGTTTTATTTTCTCAGGTGTATAATTACTAATATCTTTTATGCCAATAACTATACCCTCAAGTTCTTTTTTCCCAAAAGGCACGAGAACACGACTGCCGATTAAAATCTGACAGTCCTCAAAAGAGTATTCGAAAATTTTATCAACTTCTACGTTGTTTATGTCAACGATTACGTCAGCAAACATCTCACACCTTTGGTAAATAACAAAATATGTTCACCATATTAAGATGAACACATTTTATAAATCAATCAGTCGTTGACAGCAACAAGTTTACCATCCTGAATTTCCTGAGCAGCCACCGATAAAGGTTTTTGCTTACTGGGAAGCTCGGTATATCCTTGGTTTTGTGCTTGTTCCATAAGCTGTCTTGCGCGCTTACTAGTAACTACGCATAGTTCATACTTTGAACCAATTTTTTGTGCCAATACATCAATAGGCGGTTTATGTATCATATTTATCTCCTTTTCGGTATTAATTTCTATTTTTTTCCGATTTTATTATATTTTCAATTTCATTTATTGCCGTTAAGATTTGGTCGTTAACTACCGAATAATCATAAAGATTTCTTTTGCCTAATTCATAGTCAATTCTTTCCATTCGTAAGTTTATCTTTTCTATCGACTCAGTACTTCTTTTAATTAGCCGATTCCTTACTTCTTCAACAGATGGTGGGAGTAGCATAATTAGTATAGCTTCAGGATAATTCTTTTTTATTTCAAGCCCACCGTTTACGTCTATTTCTAAAAGCACGTCGTTGCTTTTTAATTTATCTAAAACAAACTGTTTAGGCGTTCCATAATAATTTTCAAAGTGGTTTGAGTATTCTAAAAAGCCATCACCATTTATTTTAGATAAAAATTCTTCTTTACTAATAAAAAAGTATTCCTTACCGTTTACTTCGCCCGTCCTAGGTTTTCTTGTTGTACAAGAAATACTTAAAGACAAATTTTCGTTTCTCTCCACTAGCATTTTTGCAACCGTGCCTTTCCCAACCCCTGACGGACCGGAAAGCACCACCAAAACGTTTCTCATATTATTCTAAATTTTGTACCTGTTCTCTTACTTTTTCTATTTCGTTTTTAAGTTCTAAAGCAAATTTAGTAACTTCAATATCGTTTGACTTAGAACAAATGGTATTTGTTTCTCTATTGAATTCTTGCATCAAAAAATCCAACTTCTTCCCAGAGCCATCTTGTCTAACTATATCTCGGAACTGCTCAACGTGTGATTTTAGTCTAGTAAGCTCTTCGTCAATATTTACCCTGTCGGTATAAAAAGCGACTTCGCTTAATAGCCTAGATTCGTCATACTTAACGTCTTGTAAAAATTCTTCAATTCTTTGCTTTAGTTTATCTTTGTATTCACTTGATACAAGAGGCGCGCGTTGTGATATTTTTTGTGCTAATAATGATATATTTTCCATTCTAGCGAGCATATCCGCAACTAATTTTTCGCCCTCAATCTTGCGCATATTATTTAGCCTTTGACATGCCGTAGCAACCGTATCTTTTAAAACAGGTTCAAACTCAGCGACATCGACCACTGAATTGTCAGTTATAACATCGGGCGATTTCATCGCCATGCTAACACTAAAATCGTTAGGTAAATTCAACTTTTTTGAAATTTCTTCACTAGCTTTATAATAACTTACTGCTTTTTCTAGATTAACATCAATTTCAACGTCTTTTTCTCTAGTATCTGAAAAAGTAAGAAATAAATCTACACGACCACGTTTTATATAATTTTGAACGGTTTTTCTTATAGCATCCTCGAAAGCAATAAAAGCTCTTGGTGTCTTACAGTTAAAATCTAAGTTTCTATTATTAACAGTTTTTATCTCAACGACAAGATTAACTCCGTTTTCCGAATAATCTGCCCTGCCGTATCCGGTCATACTAAGCATATTTTTTCTCCAAGTAACACTCATTATACTTTTATAAAAAGTATTTTATCACAAAAATAAGATTTTATCAACTTTTTATAAGGCTTTTAAAATTTTCTTCGTCTATTATTTTTATTCCAAGCGCTTTTGCTTTATCAAGCTTACTCCCCGCACTCTCTCCAGCAAGTACCAAAGTAGTCTTCTTTGAAACGCCTGATTGAATTTCTCCGCCAAGGTTTTCTATAATTTTACCAGCTTCTTCTCTAGTAAATTCAGACAAAGTACCCGTTAAAACAACCCTTTCTCCACTAAATACTCCATCTTCAACCTTTTTAGGGGATAAAATGGAAACCCCCAAATTTAATAACTTCTCTATTTCTTCCATGTTTTTTTCATCTAGAAAATAGTTCACAATGCAATCAGCAACCACCTCGCCAACATCTCCAATCAAGAGCAAATCCTCTTTTTTAGCGCGAATAAGCGCGTCTAAACTAGAAAAATAATCAGCCAAATCTTTTGCTGTCTTGCGACCAACGTTCTCTATTCCAAGGGCGTATATAAAATTAGAAAATTCAACCGATTTAGATTTTTCAATAGCAGTAATCAAATTATTAGTTTTAGCATCTTTATAACCATCTAACGCCTTAACTTTTTCCTTACTTAAAGTAAACAACCCACTAAAATTATCAATTGAAAACTCATCTAATAAAAGTCCCGCGGTTTTTTCACTAAATCCTTCAATGTTCATGCCGTTTTTACTAGCAAAATTAGTGAGTTTTGCAATTATTCTAGGTCTACATTTTTGATTTGGACAAAAAATATTTGCTCCCGTCTCGTAAAGTTTACTGTTACAATATGGACACTTATCAGGCTTTACTACTTCTTTTGAGTTGTCATATATCTCAGTAGTACCCAAAATTTCAGGAATAACCTCGTTGCTTCTTCTAACCAAAACCCTGGAATTAATTTTAACACCCTTTCTTTGCAAGTCGCCATAATTATTGAGCGTTGCTTTTTTGACCGTTGCACCGGCTAATTCAGTAGGCTCTAATATTCCAAGTGGAGTGAGTTTTCCCGTTCTGCCTACTTGCCAAATTATATCTTTAAGTAGGGTGGTAACTTCCTCTGCTTCAAATTTATACGCTATTGCCCAACGCGGAAATTTATCAGTGCTTCCAAGTTTTTTACGCACTGCAAAATCATTAACCTTAACAACTGCACCATCGGTTAAAATATCTAGTGATTTTCTATTGTTTTCAATATCGTTTATTGCAGACATAACCGCATTTATATCTTTACAAACAGCAAAATATGGATGCACTTTAAATCCGTTTTTCTTAAGAAATTCAACACATTCTACCTGTGACGAAAGCTCGTCGCTTTCCATATAATTTACGTTGTAAAACATAATTTCAACGTGACGTTTCTCTGTAACTTTTGGGTCAAGATTTCTAATCGCGCCGGCAACAGCATTTCGCGCATTCTTTAATAACTCATCTGCCGTTTTATTATATTCTTCTAATACAGATAAACGCATTATAGCCTCGCCCTGCACTTCAATTTTACCCTTGTATTTAATTAGTAATGGAAAACTTTTAACTGTTAAAACTTGTGCCGTAACGTCTTCTCCTTCTATTCCATTACCACGAGTCGACGCGCAAACAAAGCGTCCATTTTCATAAGTTAAGCAAATAGTGAGACCATCAAACTTATATTCTACCGTATAAACAGGATTATCTATCTCTTTTAAAATTTTATCGTTAAAATCTAAAAGTGATTTTTCTTCTGTCGCCTTATCTAAACTATACAGTCTTTGAACGTGCCTATGCTTTTTAAATGCGCTGATAGGTGCACCACCTACCCTCTTGGTTGGAGAGTCGAAAAGAACTTCCCCCGTTTGCTTTTCAAGTTTAACAAGTTGGTCATACAATAGGTCGTACTCTTTATCCGACACGGTGGGATTATCTAATACATAATATTCGTGTGCATACTTATTTAAAAGGTCAACAAGTTCTCTCATTTTATTATTCATAGAATCTCCATAGGTGCATACTTTGCAGATAATGATTTAATACCAACGCCCTTAAAAGCGACGTCAACAATCAAATTATCCCCAGCGCCCTTAACGTTTATTATCATTCCTTCACCAAATTTTACATGTTTTACCTTAATACCGGTCTTATATTTATCAAATTGCACGTTCTTTTTTTCGTTTAGAGCAGTGCTTTTCATAAAAGATTTTGCATAATTTGATGAATATCCGCGTGAAGTCTCATGTGCATTTTCTGATAATAAATTTTCATTATTTCGGTAAGAATAGTTAGAACCGATAAAAGAGCGATTATCAATTTCGCTCGTACGTGGACGCAAAACCACCTGCGCTTCTTTTAGAAAGCGTGACTGAATCATATTTTCTCGTCTTCCATACATGTAACGACTCATTGCTCTAGTTAAATAAAGGCGAGTCATAGCTCTAGTTATCGCAACGTACATAAGTCGTCTTTCTTCTTCCATTTCACTTTCATCGTTTACACTTCGCGCTATTGGAAGTATTGTTTCATCAAGTCCCACAACGAATACGGTATTATATTCTAGCCCTTTCGCTGCGTGAATTGTAGCTATAGTTACAGCGTCATCAGAATTTATATCGTCCGTATCTGAGCTTAAAGTTACCGAGTTAAGATAATCTGATAAGTTCGCAGTAAAATTGTCTTTTTCAAACTCTTCTGCGGAATTTTTTAATTCACTTATATTATAAAGTTTAGAAGTATTCTCTTCTGTTTTTTCTAAGAATTGTTCATTAAAGCCTGTAGTTTCTATAACGTGTTCAATTAATTTTGATACTGAATTAGTTTTAGCAAATTCAACAAATCCATTTATCAATAATCCGAAATTAAAAAGCTTGCTTTTAGCTGAATTTGAAATTGCAGACTGCTCTAGCCTAAACAGACCATCATAAAGAGAAAGATTCATTGCAGAGCAAAATTCTCTAAGTTCCCTAAGGGTTTTGTCGCCAATTCCTCTTTTAGGCGTTGCAATGCATCTCAAAAAAGATTCATCATCGTTTGGGTTGTTGATAACTTTTAAGTATGCAAGAATATCTTTAATTTCTTTTCTTTCAAAAAATCTAAAACCTCCAAAAACCTTACAAGGAATACCGTATTTCATAAATTCCTGTTCAAAAGCTCTAGACAATGCATTAACACGCATAAAAACGGCAAAGTCACTAAATTTTAAATTAGTTCGTGCCATCAAGTTCTTTATTTGCAAAGCAACAAAAGTCGCCTCGTTATTTTCATCACCGCCAACAAAAGTCTCAATTTTAACACCATCTTCATTTTCCGTCCATAGTTCCTTTTGTCTGCGCTCAGTATTATTTGCAATAATGCAATTAGCAAGTTGAAGTATTTTTTTAGTTGAACGGTAATTTCTTTGAAGTTTATAAACCTTTGCGCCCCTAAAGACGTCGTCAAAAGTTAAAATATTCTCAATCTTAGCACCCCGCCACCCATAAATACTTTGGTCATCGTCCCCAACCACAAAGATGTTTCCATGCTTTTTTGAAAGTGTCTCAGCTATTGCAAATTGCACGCTGTTGGTATCTTGAAACTCGTCAATATGAATATATTTAAATTGATTCGAATAATAATTTGCGACTTCCGGAAAGTTGCAAAATAGCAAATACGTCTTATACAATAAATCGTCAAAATCAAGAGCGTTTGAACGTGCAAGTTGATTTTCGTAAGATTTATAAATTTTATATAAATCTTCTTTTAAATGATTATCACTATATGTTTTTTTCCACTCTTCAGGAGATAAACACTCGTTTTTAGCCGAAGATATAATATTTTTAGCAGTTTTTAAAATATTATCAGCATCAATTTGCAACTCTTCAAATATTCTTTTTAAAACTTTATCCTTATCAGTTTCGTCATAAATTGTAAAATTTGTGTCATATCCTAATTTCCGAATATCGCGTCTAAGAATACGCACGCACATACTATGTATTGTAGAAACCCACATATCACCAACGTCACCAACAAGTGCTTGCAATCTTTCTTTCATTTCACCAGCAGCTTTATTAGTAAAAGTAATCGCCATTATATTAGATGGCGAAACGCCTTTTTCTAAAATTAAATAAGCAATTCTGCTAGTCAAAACTCTAGTTTTACCACTGCCTGCCCCAGCAATAACTAACACGGCACCTTCAGTATCCAAAACGGGTTTAATTTGTTCATCATTAAGTTTACTTAGTAACTGTTTAATATCCGTCATTATTTTACACCTATATTTTATTAGTATATCACATATGGATTTTCTTTTCAAGTACTGACGACACAAAAACAAATAAGCAACTTAAAATTCTTGCTAAAAACAACAGGATGTGTTATTATAAAATCATGAAAAAATGTTGGTTAAAAAATAAAACAGTCGTAATTAGCGGTGCAAGTGGCGGGTTAGGTTTTGAATTAGCAAAGCGTTTAATTTTACAATATGACTGTAATATAATCGGTATTGCACGAAATGAAAAAAAATTGCTAAATGCCCTTGAGGCGTTAGGTGAAAAAAAAGAAAAATTCACCTATAAACTTTTTGACGTTTCAAAAAAGGAAAATTGGGTCTCTTTTTATCAATACTTAACTGAAAACAACATTAAAATTGATGTTTTAATAAATAACGCTGGATTTATGTTACCTTTTTCAAAATTTGAAAATTATTCAGAAAATGAAATTAATGAAATAATTGAAACTAATTTCATTTCAAACGTAATCTCTATAAAAACTCTTCTACCCCTTCTTAAAACGTCTGAAACGCCAGCTATAATTAACATATCTAGCGCCGCTGGACTTTGCGCAGTTGTTGGGCAAAGTATGTACTGCGCAACTAAGTTCGCAGTTAAAGGCTTTACTGAAACATTACAACAAGAATATAAAGACAAAATATACGTCGGCGGAATCTACCCAGGGTTTATAAGAACTGATATTTTAAATAGGCAAAATGAAAAAGCTAAAAACAACAAACTTATCAATAAAATGATGATGCCTGTTGAAAAGGCTGGCAAAAAAATTATTAAAGCTATAAAAAAGAAAAAAAGACGCCTAGTAATTGGAATCGATGGAAAACCAATGAGCTTTTTTGGTAGGATTATGCCCAAAGCTACTCCATCAATTATTAGTTTCGTACTTAAAGCGTCTAAACTTGACTTGTTTGACGACGTATTTAACGAGGAGTAAATATGAAAAGAATTTTAACAATACAAGACATTTCATGCGTGGGAAAATGCTCTCTAACCGTCGCACTTCCAATCATATCCGCTTTCGGTGTTGAAACTTCAGTTTTGCCTACCGCAGTATTATCTACTCATACTGCATTTAAGGGGTTTACTTTTCGTGATTTAACTTCAGATATTGCCGACGTAGTAAAGCATTGGAAAGAACAAAATATCACTTTTGATGCAATTTATACAGGATATTTAGGCTCAAAACTACAAATAGATTTAGTAACGGATATATTTAAAAATTTTAAGACTGAAAATAATTATGTAATAGTTGACCCTGTTATGGCTGATAACGGCAAACTATATGCAGGCTTTGATTTGGACTTCGCAAAGTGCATGGCAAAGCTATGCGCATCTGCCGATATTATCGTTCCAAATTTAACAGAAGCCTCGTTTATGCTAAATTTACCATACGTAGGAAATGATTACGACCAAGCATACATAGAAGAAATTCTAAAAAAATTAACTGATTTAGGCGCAAAAAAGGCTGTTTTAACCGGAGTTACGTTTAACCGTGAGAAATTGGGCGTCTATGGTTATGACAGCTGTACAAAACAATACTTTTCATATTTTAGTAAACACATACCCGCAAGCTTTCACGGAACCGGCGATGTATTTGCTAGCTCGCTTTGCGGTGCATTAACAATTAATAAATCTCTTGATGAAGCACTTAAAATTGCAGTCGATTTCACGGTTGAAAGCATTTCAAAAACCATAGAAAACAAAAATCATAATTGGTATGGCGTCGATTTTGAATCAGCACTACCCAATCTAATAAAAAACCTTCAACAATAACATTAAGGCGTTTGCTATTGCAAACGCCTTTAATATTAAATTAATTTTATAAAGCTTGTTGGAACGTGAAAAGTTGAACACATCGTTGGATTTAAAGCCAATAAATGCTTATCCGTTTCTCCCCCTTCAGTTTCAATTCTATATGCATTAAAACGTATACCCACCTCAGGTTTAAATCCTATTTTATCTAGTGGCAATGAAAATGACAACTTGTAGTCGTCGCCAACTAATTGTACGTTCGATATTAAAAAGTTATCCTTTTCACTAATGGGATGCATAATCACGTCAGATTCTAACTTTCCATCCACCAACTTTTCATAATAATTCATCTTCATTAAAAACTGACAGTTGTTTGGCGCGACCTCTATTTCATAATACCAATGCAAATCCTCATCTGTGCAAATAAAGGCTTCACAAACGTCTCCAGTATAAATAGGTTCATTAAATTTATGTCCAGCACTAAAAAATTTTGAATTTTTGCAATAAAAATCAAAATTTAAATGTGTTTCAGTCAAAGTTACTTTTAGAGTTGTTTTAAACTCATCAATAGTTTCTCCCGTCCTACTGTTTCTTAAATCAAAATCTAAACTTAGCATACTATTTTGTAATTGTAACTTTATTTAACGCTCTTGGCGTGTCAGGATTATTTCCTATAGCACAAGAAACTTTACAAGCAAACATTTGTGCAAAAAGTGCAAACGCAAACATTGCAAATTCTTCTGAAACCCCAAAATTAATAAGCGCGTCATTACATTTTGCAAACTTATTCACTAATAAGCAATCATTTGTAACCAAAAGCACGGGGGCACTTAAGCTTAGCATTTTTTCGATGCATTTAATTTGGTCTTCACGCACCAACTTTTGTATTTCCTGATTAATCTTGCTTTGCGCACAATAAATGATTACCGGTGTGTTTTCATTTACCATTGCCATAGGTCCGTGATAAAAATCACTTCCTGCATATCCTTTCATTTGGATGTAACAAGTTTCTTGAAGTTTTAACGAAGCTTCTAATGCAATAGGATAAGTTATGCCACGAGAAAGCACGAAACCGCTTTTCATATCTTTGAATTTTTGCGCATATTTAGAAGTTAACTCGTCAATCTGAGGAATTATATTTTCAATTTCGCTCTTTAAATTTTTAAGTATTAATAAATTTTCTTTATTTTCAGAAAGTTCTGATGCCAACCATAGCATTATAAATAATTGTGAGTTGAAAGTTTTTGTCGCCGCAACACTACTTTCAAGTCCAGCCGAGCAACTTAGATGAAATTTAGCCTCTTTAGCTATAGGGCTTTCTTCATCGTTTGTTACACCTATAGTAATCGCCCCTTGTTCATTGCCCTTTCTGATAACTTCTAAAACATCCGCAGCCTTACCACTTTGACTACAACCAATTACAATACTATTCGCATAATTTATTTTGCCATTGTATAAAGTAACAACACTAGGCGCAGCTAGTCCAACTGTATATTTTGAGCCGACTTCTAAAACATATTTAAAGAATACTAATGCATGGTCACTAGTTCCTCTAGCCGCAGCGACAAAGTTAGTAGAATTGCTATTTTTTATAGCAGCTATAAGTTCTCTCATTACCAAAGTATTTTTTTGTTGGATTTCCCCAAAAATTTTTGGCGTTTCTTTAATTTCTTTCCACATCAATGTGTCTAAATAATTCATATGTTTCTCCTATAGGATAATTTTACCACTACATGCTTTCTTTGTCAATAGTTAATTTATTTTTATAAATATCAATTCTTTAACAATTTTCAATCTATTAATAGAGCCGCTGCGCCTATTATGCCTGCATCATTACCAAGTTTTGCCGTAACTATTTTTGTTCTAGTCGCTCTTCTATAACCATAATCAAATTTGTCACAGTACTGTTCTAACAGATTAGTTAAATATTCGCCTTGCGCACTAATGCCTCCCCCAATTATAAATATCTGCGGGCGAAATATATTAAACATATTCAATAAACTTTCACCTAAATATTCTATATATTTATCTCTAACTTCAATCGCGCTTTCATCGCCTAGTTTTGAGCATTCAAACGCAGTTTTCCCATCAACGTTTTCTATGTCGTGCCCAACATAGCGCCACATAACGCTATCTTTATTTTCAAGCATTTTTTCTTTGGTTTGATTAATTAAGGCTGTTGCAGAAGTATAACATTCAATACAACCCCTGCGCCCACAACTACATTTTTCTCCATTCATAATTAGCGTTACGTGCCCCAATTCCGAGCCTTGTGAAAAACTACCCTCAAATAACTTTCCGTTTATAATAACCCCACCGCCAACACCAGTTCCAATTGTAAACATTACACACGATTCATAACCTTTTGCACAGCCGTATTTTGCCTCCGCTAACGTTGCAACGTTTGCATCATTTGAAATTTTCACCTTAACTCCAAATTCAGCATTAAATTTGGAAGCAATATCTACATTTTCCCACCCTAAATTTGGCAAAAAGTCAATAATACCTTGTTCACTTTTTACAGAACCAGGACATCCAATTCCTATCCCCAGCAATTCTTGCAATTTTATTTTATTATTTATTAATAATTTTTTAATGTGCTCAATCATTTTTAAAATTGCTTCAGTAGGAGTTTTATCAGTTTTTAAACTTACTCGGTCAATAATTTTACCATCTAAATTAACTAGACCGATTTTTATACTCATTCCGCCAATGTCTATTCCTATTTTATACATAAATTCTCCTAAACTTAAACAATATTTTAGTTTTTCGCATAATATATATTATAAACTAACAATATGATTGTCAATACATTTACTAAATTACTTGTTAAAAACTAACCAAAAACAATCATGTTAAAAAAAATTAAAAAAAATTTAAAAAACCTATTAAAAACACTTGCAATTAATTTCTAAATTTGGTATATTATATCAGCAATGACGAGCGCATGGGAGCATAGCTCAGCTGGGAGAGCATCTGCCTTACAAGCAGAGGGTCATAGGTTCGAGCCCTATTGTTCCCACCAATACTCGTCATTGAATATGCGGGAATGGCTCAGTGGTAGAGCGTCGCCTTGCCAAGGCGAATGTCGCGAGTTCGAATCTCGTTTCCCGCTCCATTTTTTTATTATAAGATATAATTTGAATACATCATTCAAGGCGCCATCGCCAAGTGGTAAGGCCCGGGTCTGCAAAACCCTTATCCCCAGTTCGAATCTGGGTGGCGCCTCCACAAACTCCACGCCTTATTCGTGGAGTTTTATCTTTAATTTATATTGCCGCTGTGGTGGAATAGGCAGACGCAAGGGACTTAAAATCCCTCGGAGTAACATCCGTGCCGGTTCAAGTCCGGCCAGCGGCACCACGAAAATCGTTAGGTTTTACCTAGCGATTTTCTTTTTACCACTAGTTTTTTATAAAGGCTTTTTGAGTTATAAAATTTTTTGGGAAATAGCCAATTTTGGCTAAAACCATCTATTTTTATGTGTTTTTGGGGTTAAAAACGCCTGTTTTTTCCCTAAAAAATGCCATTTGGGAAACAATTGGGGGAAAAAGTCGTTGGTTCCCAAATAGATTTTTCATTAGGAATTTCCTAATGATTTAGGCATTTTCAAAGCTCATATCTTACTTTAGAAGCCTCTCTAAACAGATATTCGTCTGAATATGTCGTGTAACCCCTATCAACTCTACTCGTTTTAACGTCGTTATCAAATTCGTGTCCAGACCATATCATAACCACTTCCGGATTAACTCCGCACTCTTTGGCTCTCGTTATAAATGTATAACGAAATTCGTGAACGTGCCTATCTGGAAAAATTCTCTTTAATAAATCACGAAC
>JAZNMA010000054.1:0-15515 GCA_045579345.1 Christensenellaceae bacterium
AACAAACACAAAAAACAATCACAAAATTCCCCCCAAATTTTAAAAATTAGAAAAAATAAAATATTAAAAAATTATAAACAATAGCAGAATTTGTTTATAAAATATTCATTTGACGGGCAGCAATTGGGGCGCTATAATATGAGTACAATTAAAGCACGAAAGGAGCTTATTATGACAAAAAAGCAATCTCTAGAGTCTGAATACCGGCGCATAAGAAAAAACCTCGGCGCGCGTATCAGAAGAGCTAAACAGGCTGGACGCCTTCCTGAACCGGCATCACTTCCGGCAATTCCAAAAAAGATAACAGAAGGTTCTGTCAGAAAATTGCAGAAATTGTTAGACAAGTTTTTCAGAGGACCAAAAAAGAGAGTTGAAGAACCTGAATTGCCCGACACGGCTGACGAAGCGGCTTATAACAATTTTATGAGTAAAATTATTGAGGCTGAAGAATGGGCGGGCGAACGATTTGACTGGGTGAACAGGGCAATCAGAGACGATCCGACCCTGGCAAAAGAACCGAAATTTTCCCACTGGGTTGGATATGTAAATCGATCCGGCGCGCACTTACATGACGCGGTAGATGACGCACTTCTAAGCATGAAGGACGAAAACAATCTTACATATAGACAGGCGCTCCACTTTTTCGTAAAACGAATAGAGCTATTATACAGGTCATATAATGATAAATTTAATCAATATCTTCACGGATACGCTGACTATGACGACCCACCAAAAGCGCAGTACTTTTTAATGTTAATGGATGTTTTAAATATTAAACTAACGCCATATGAAATGAATGCTGTAATGGAAGCGGCGTTTGAAAACATAGATGAAAATTTTGAAGTTTATGAATAATTAATAATTTATTAAGGAGGTTTTTATTATGGCATACAAAAAGCCCGATGTGTATATCGCTGATTTTGAAACGACAGTCTACGAGGGACAAACTAGAACTGATGTTTGGGCGGCGGCTATTGTAAAAATGGATGATCCTGATGAACCTGAAAGCGTCGAAATATATAATAACATAAATGATTTTATGAAAAGAATTCTGACAGGCGGCGCGAAAATTGTATATTTTCATAATTTAAAATTTGACGGCTCTTTTATAATGAACTGGATTCTTAACAATAAAAAATATAAGCCCTACGGATATATAAACAAAAATAACGAATTAATATTTTTTGATAAACCCTGGAAGATGCCCCGCGGCTATTTTTCCTACAGTATATCAGACAAGGGTCTATGGTATAATATTAATATTCGGTCTAATGAGTGTCGAGTTGAAATTCGCGATTCGTTAAAACTGCTCCCGTTTTCCGTCAGAAAAATTGGGAAAGATTTTCAGACGAAACACAAAAAATTAGAAATGGAATACGAAGGAATTAGATTTCCCGGCGGTAAAATTACAGAAGAGGAGCGGGCGTATATTGCAAATGACGTGTTAGTGGTGAAAGAGGCGTTACGGTGGATGTATAACGAAGGACACGATAAGCTTACAATTGGCGGCTGCTGTCTGTCAGAGTATAAGTCATTAATAAAAGCTAACTGCCTGAATTGGGATGCTTATTTTCCAAATTTATATGATGAAGAAACCGAAAAATTACCGCAATATCTATATAACGCAATAAATGAAATTGATGAAGAAACTGCAAAAAGTCTGAATATTCAGACAATTAAGACCCCCGGCGATTTTATAAGAATGTCCTATCATGGAGGATGGTGCTATACAGTCCCAGAAGCAATTGGACGCGTTTTTAAGCCAATAGAAGAAAATCCAAAATTCCCGGCAGTATATGGTAAATCATGTTATAACAAAATAGAACGGCGAATCGCAGGAACGACCGCGGATGTAAATTCGCTGTATCCCTCTATGATGCATAGTATGAGTGGAAATTATTATCCGATCGGACAACCGACATTTTTTGAGGGAGAAATTCCCGAAGAAATAAAAGATCATACCAAATACTACTATTTCATATGTTTCCGTGCAAAATGGAAAATAAAATCCGGATATCTCCCAACCGTCCAAATTAAGGGCACTCTGAAATACCCTGGGCGTGAATGGCTCACATCCTCCGAAGTCACAGACAGACAAACAGGAAAAACCGCAGATTATGCCCCTCTATTAGTTATGACCCAAACCGACTGGGAACTTTTAAATAAACATTATGATATAAGAGATCTTAAAATATACGGCGGATGCTATTTTAAAAGTATGACCGGACTATTTGACGATTATATTGACAAATATGCAAAAATTAAGCAAACAAGCAAAGGCGCTATGAGACAGCTCGCCAAACTCATGCTCAACTCAATATATGGAAAATTCGCAACTTCAACTGACAGCAGTTATAAGACGCTAACTATTGACGAAAGCGGCGTTCTGAAAATGGGAGTTGTTTCACGGCATGACAAAACTCCCGGATATATACCAATCGGCGCGGCGATCACATCATATGCCCGCAATTTTACCATAACAGCGGCACAGAAAAATTACCATCCAGGAAAACGCGGATTTATATATGCTGATACTGACTCTATACACTGCGATCTTTTACCAGAAGAAATAGAAGGCGCGCCTGAACATCCGACCGAATTTTGCCATTGGAAGTATGAGAGTAATTGGTCCGAAGGTTACTTTATGGGAGCGAAAAGATACGCTGAAAAGCATAGTTATGAAGACGGTGAAAAGCTAGAAACCGAAAAATGGGACATTAAATGCGCAGGAATGTCAGATCACTGCAAGAAATTATTTATTGCTTCCATCACGGGCGAAATGGACAAAAAAGAGAAAGAAAAACTTTCTGAAGAAGAAAAAGAGTTTGTCGAAACTAACCGCGATATCACAGATTTTAAAGTCGGGCTCACTGTTCCAGGGATGCTAAAAGCCCGCCAAATCCCCGGCGGCGTCCTCCTGATCAAGTCAGATTATAAAATGAGACCCGCTAACAAATGGATCTAAATATTAAGAAATTATTAACTAAATATTAAGAAAATAAAAAGAGCACAGTCTTGTTTTTTATCCCCCGTCAGGGATGCCTCCTGATCCCGGCGAACCCGGGAGGCGAACAAGAGCGGTGCTCTTTTATACTACTATATCATAATCTTTTGTAAATGTCAAGAAACGCCTTCTTCGCGCGCAAACTGTCAAAAGAAACCAATCGCTGATCATAAGCCCGCTTAATATTATAGGTCATAGAAGAATTTCCGCGGATCAGTGTTGTATCAAATCCGTGATCCGCTGTCGTTAAAGCGTAAATTGGCGTTCCCGGTCGTGTCATCCTGTCAGTAAAAAATATTTTTTCATTATCAAAAAGCCATAAATAATATTCCACGCCTTCTATTTTAAAGCCATAAAGACAAGTTCCAAAACCCGGCGGGCGTCCTGTTATAAAGTCTTTGTCATCCTTAAACGCGTTAGATTGAGAATATCCCAAATAAGCGCGTCCGGCTTCTCCAGCCTTCATTGCCCGAGCAATAGGTGAATCTAACATTTCCTCCGCGGCGGCGGCGTTGTTGACCATTTCCAAATAATAAGAGGAGTTAGGTCTGTATAACTTCTTTGTGTCCCGTCTCATCTCTCTATCAATACCCAGCTCAACAAAAAACGGCGAATTCAGCGTGACCGCGTTCGATATAAAAACCGCGGCTGTCGTTTTCAGTGCGTCCTCTCTTCCGCGGGCGATTGTATCATAGACATTATAAAAAGCAGAAACTTCTCCCGGGAGGTTGTTCCCATCCTCAGAAATAAATTCATCGTATATAATTGTGTGAACATTCTGAAAATTGGAGTTTTTGTAGTCGTTGAAAAGATTAAGCGCGACCGGATATGAGAAAATGTCCCCATCAATAAAAGCCGTATGCGCTTCGAATGTAAGTTCGTGCTGATTAGAATCCCAAACCGTCCGCTTCATTACTTCATCAGGATAAAGTGCTGAAAGAAGCGGCGATTTATGAACAATTGAAGGTAATTCATGTAAAAAATTCCAACTCTTAGTCCAGAAATTCTCCATTGCGGGACGTTTTTTGTCCTCAAAATTCCGCATATATCGACGTATTAAGGCGTTAGTCCGTCCATAACAGAAAAAGTCAAGAAGGGCGAAAAGACCGACCCCGACAGACTTTCCAGCCTTCCGGTTTCCGATACAGAAGAGGAGGGCGCAGTCTCCCGTGCCCCCTCCTTCTGTTTCTTCGTGGAGTTTCTTTCCCCATAACTCAATCGGATAATAAAAACCATTTATAATCATAGTTAGCCCTCACTAACTTCTTCTTTCTCTTCTGATGTTTCACGTGAAACATTTTCATTTTCTGCTTCTTTTTGTTTCATACTTTCAAAAATTCTTATTGCGTCCTCCATTGAAGCGGCTCTTATAATCATGTCGTTACCTCCGTTACCTTGTAGAATTTCACATTTTCCACGGTGATATTAAAAAAGTTAGTGTCATTTAACTCAAAAGTTTTAGCCTGTGCGGCTGCTGTCCATGTGACCCCCGCATAATATCCGCCGCGGACTTGTAAAAATGAATCTGTACCGCATAAAAGCCATATTTTGCCGTCATCCGTGTTGTATACATTAAAGCTTCCGCTCGTTCCTATTTGCATAGATGTCGTAAACATTTTCAGATCAAAAATGAAACGGCGTCCCGAAGAGTGTCCCGAAGCGGATGCTAGTATTGTGTCTGTTGATATTATGCGCTGTTTAAGACCTGCCGGGCGCGGTAGTCCTCTGAGCTGAGTAGTCAAAATTAACGGCTCCTCTGTAGATGCCGCCTTATATGCGCCAGAAGACACGCGATACATCCACGCGTTATTTTCCCATGTAATCGTTTTCTGACTTACCGACGAATCCGTAGATGATAATGTACATAAACATACGTTCGCTTCGTTTGTGTCTGTGACCTCTTCGACATTAAAAATCTTAGTTTCCGGATTGACCCACTCCGTGTCATAATCGTCCGCGCTCTTTTTCCGTAAAATCTGCCCTGTTGTTCCCCCGGGCGGTATTACCCCGGCGCTTATAAAATCTCCAGTGTCCGTAATAAACCGAATTACCGGATCATTTCCATAATATGCGGCGATTCTCTCAAAATTTCCGGTTGCCGGGACGGCGTTTTCATCAAGTGTAATGACAGGATTCCCCGCGTCGGACCATTCAAAATCATAAGAGGCGGCGCTTCTTTTTGCCAAAACCTGACCAATAGATCCCCCGTCCGGTAGTGTGTAAAGGTAGGATAAACCGCTCTCTGCTCTTATTAGTAAGTATGTGTTCTTTTCTCCGTTTGCCCCGTGATTTGTTCCCGTCTGTAAGCCCTGTACGAGGTTATTACCAGGGTCCGCAAAAGTTCCCATATATATTAAAGGGAGGCGCAGTTCTGTTCCGTTAGTCCCCGTAAAGTCAAGATACGACTCCGCTGATTGCTCTTCAATTTGTGTTAATTTTCCTTCTGATTGCGGCCTTATAAAATCGATACCAACTTCTTTTTTAACCCGTCCAATCTCTTCTCTGTCCCCTGAAACTGTTTCTGCTGTAAAAATATATTCAGTAGAACTTTCAGACATTTCAACAGATCCGATATAATTTGAGTTATCAATTTTCTGAATTGTTCCGATTGTTTCCTCTTCGCCTGTTCCGGTTGTCTGCTTAAAAACAAAACCGTCCGCTGTCTCTGTCATCGTGACATTTTCCAAAAATCTCACAAGAGGACTCGGTGATCCTCCCCCGTCACAGGCAAAAAGGCTATTCGGCGCCATTGGATTCGCTGATACCGAATATCCGGCGATATTGACAGTTGCCATATGTTAGTCCCTCCTAACTATAAAAATTGGATTATAAAAGCCCTGTATATCGTATCTTTTCATGTAGTAGTCGTCCGCCTCTTCCCACGCGGGGAAAATTGACGGCAAAAAGCAATTGTCAGGCTTCCCGGCGGCAATCCACATCTGACGAGTAGGATAAAATAATACTCCCTCACATTCTCGCGGTCCGTCGTTAGTCTTACCTATCCGAACCCGTATATCACCAAAAGGCTCATCCGATATAAGGACGGTCGGCACTGATTTTCCGTTTTTGTATGTGATGCTTCCGATATACCGAGCAAAAACTCCAAAACCGGGCGCGTTATGTGTCCAAAGCGCATTAGCAAAAAGTATATATTTTATTCCATATTTATTAAAGTTTCTGACAATTTCCGTTTGTAGACTAAATGGTGGATTACTAAAAACAATAGCGTCATTATTTTTGCAATAGTCAGACAATTCAGACAAATGGTTTTTGTAGTCATCTGATGTATATATAACTTGATAGCCGCGTTCTGTTAAAACTTTCACGAATTCACTCTCTGTACTGTCAAAAGGGCATAAAATAATTTTGTCTTGTAATCGCTTCCGTAGTCGCTCTTCCAAAAACTGGACAATTTCACGCGGTGTATAGTACTCGTCAGAGTTGCTGTGATAATTTCCCCGCGTTCCCATATTCGCGCCATATTTCATGATATAAAAACCTCCTTATATTATTTAGTAGTATAAAGTATCAAAACAGATTTCTAGTTTTTCCGTCAGCCATAAAAATGGGATTGACTCCCTTATAGCGGCCATAACGCGCGGCAGTATATCCGCTGTGCTCTCGTGTCGTCCGAGTTCCTGTCTGCCGCTGGCGGTTGTCTCTTTTCGTGTTCCGCTGTCAGTCGCGGTGCCTTCTTCTTCGCGGCTCTCCGTGCGACTGTCTTCTCCGCCGGTTGTTTCTGTCGTGGTGTCTGTTCCTGTCTCTTTCCTTGTTTCTGTGCTCGTGCCATTTTCTGATGTGCTCCTGTCTGTTTTTTCTGTTCCCGTCTTCCTGTCGGTGTCCGTGAGGTTCGCCGTCCGGGTGCTCGTCCCGCTTGCGGTTTTGTCTGTTGTGTCTGTACCTGTGCGGCTGGTCTCGTCAGTGAGATTCGCTGTGCGGGTGCTCGTCCCGCTTGCGGTTTTGTCTGTCGTGTCCGTCCCGGTTCTGTTTGTCGTGTCAGTCAGATTCGCGGTCCGTGTTGTGCTGCTTGTGCCGCTGTCGTCCGTGTCTGTCTCGGTTGTGCTGCTCCGCTGTTCAGAGTTTGTTCCGCTTGTGGTGCTGGTGCTCGTGGAATATGTCCCGGTGCTTGCGTAGTCGATTGGCGGCGGCGTGGTCGCGTCTGTCGGTAGATTGGACATATTAGCTTCCGGGTAGCTCATTCCGTAGCCCTGGCTGTGTGCGGTGCTTGTGCTTCCGGTTGTGCCGCTTGTTGTGCCGCTGTCGTCCGTTTCCGTGTGAGTTGTCCGGCTGTCTGTTCCCGCAGTTGTATCCGTACCGGTGTGCGTTGCTGTGTCTGTTGTTGCGTGTGTTACAGTGTCGCGTCCGGTCTCGGATGTCTGCGTGCTGTCTGTGCCCGTGTGGGTTGTTGTGTCTGTTGTCAGGTGTGTAAGTGTATCCGTGCCGGTGCTTGATTCCTGCGTGCTGTCTGTGCCCGTGTGGGTCGCGGTGTCCGTTGTGTTATATGTGGTGGTGTCGCTTCCGCTTCCTGTCCCGCTTGTCTCTCCGTCTGTCTTGTATGTTAAATTCGGCGTCCGCTGTGTGGTCCGCGTCCCGCTGTTTTCCCCGCTTGCTGTCGTGCTTCCGCTCCTGCTGTCGGTTTTTGTTCCGCTGTATTCCCCCGCTGTTATAGAGCTGTCTTTTGTCTCCATATAAGTCGTGACGAATGGGTCCATTGTCCCGGCGGTGGCTGATAGTCTGATCATATCCTTATAAGTAGGATAAAATACGTTTAAGTAGTGCCTGAAATTTCTCCGAAAAATTGAAGGAGACCCGCATATATAGTACTGATAAAATTGCTCTTTTAATAGCTCCTGAGTGGCGCTGTCTGTGTCTGCCGGTGTGTCCATATAAAGGTGGGCGGCGTCATCGGTTTGCAGGAATTCATCAAAATTCATCCGGTCATAATTCATCATACTTTTCCGCCTCCTCTCTTTCTCTTATTGTATCAGTTTCTTCGCGATTTGTAAAGGCTCTATCAACGCTCCAAGTGCCCCCGAACATTCGTTCACATTTTGCCATTCCTTCGCGTCTCTGTTTTAAGGCGGCGTTCAGTGCAATTTCTGTCGCCTCTTCGTTTTGTTCAAGTTCGCTGTCACTAACTCCGCTTAATTTATTAATAGTTCCGTTCGCGTTTATACCAAATTCAGTCAGAAAATCACAAAAAGTTTTATCATATAACTCTGTTAGAGTTTTCAGCCCCTCCCCACTGTCCAAATTCCGCGTGATTCGCGGCGGTTCAGCCAGTGCCGCCTCTTTTCCGTAATCTATCAAAAAAGGTTTGCCGTCATCAAGTGCCTTAATTGCCCGCTCAATTGCCCGCGCCTGAGACGGTCCGTTTGCCTCATAAATCACGCCCATTCGTAAATTTTGTATCGCGGTCGCGATTGAGACCTGTATCCGCCATAATCGGTTGGCGTACCAATTTATGCGATATATTGGCGGTAAATCGTACTTACTGTCATAAATAACAACTCCGTCCGCGATTATTTCATTTCCCGGAAAATCCGGTATTATGCGTCCATATGACCGTCCCATATAGTCAATAAGTTGGACACTTTCCGGATACCCGTATTGGTTATAACCGCCTGATATAAGCGCCGAAAAATTATGAGGCTCTCCCCCGACAAGGTCAAAGCCCGCGCCTCCTGATAGCAGAGTTAGTTCCATATAGCGCGAATCCACGGATGGAGGTAAATCATATGTAAATCGTCCCAAAACGAGAGAGATTAATCTGTAAAAAATCAGGGCGCGGGAGCTCTTTTTATCAAAGTCAAAAGACAGCCCGGCGCTTTTGCCTCCCGGTCCAAAAAGATAGCCTCCGAGAAAAGTATCAAATACCATTTTATCCTACCTCCTCTTAGTTTGTCGCATAATAAGAAGCATCCGGTAAAACGTGCCAAATTCTGACTCCGCCGTTAAGCTGAGCGATTGCCGCGTCCCGTACGCGCTTCCCGAATCCGGATGCCTTGATATTAATGTTAAAAGCCTGAACAAAATTATAATACGGTCGGGTATTAAAAACGGCGCCTGTCAGAGGTTTATGTAATCCAGAATATCCAAAACGCTGAAAATAGTCGTCCAAATCGGCGGCGTCCCGCGGGTCGAGTGTGCTCTCAAAAAATGCGAATTTGTTATATCCGTATAATCCCAAATTAATTTCCGGTGTAAAAGTGACTGACGGTGCGATAACTGAGTTACTCTTCAACTCTCCGATTCTGTTTTCATTGATCGCCTGCCGCGCGCTTGCTTGTAAAAGCTCCCTCTGATATATGTTATTTTGCCGGTTGTTATTAAGTGCCTCCGCGGCGCTGTTCCTTGATGCCTGAGACGCTTCAAAATCAAAAATTCCCTTCGCGAATTGCCCGCCAAATCCCGCGATTGCCGCGGCCGTTCCAACTCCTCCTCCGGCGGCGGCGCCTGCTCCGATTGTTAAACCTGTTGTGAGTGCCTGTCCCCCCATTGAAAGAATATCTCCCCATATAGAGGCGCGGCGCTGTGCGTCAAAAGCATCCATCTGAACCGTCAGTGCGTTTCCGGCAATATAATTTTGGGCTATTGCGTAATCACGATTTCTGACGATTGAGGCGCGCGAAAAAGCCGCATTGAGTGAATTCCAGGCGCTCCCGCTTGCTCCCTCCACGACAATTTGCGAATTGCTCCACTGTGCCCCGTGAACGCTGTCAGAATATGCGTGCGGGATTCCCGTTCCTGTCCCTCCTCCTGTGTGTAAATCGACAAATCCCGCGTAGGGTTTTCCGGTAGAAGACGGGTCTGCCCATAATCTAACACGAGGACACGAACGAATGTTCCCCTGTCCGTCAGTCCCCGCGGTTTCTGCGACAGGAAATGCGACCATATCAGAGGACGCTAAATTTATTAAATGTAAAGTTCTAAACAAAGCATAAACTTTTTTATTTTTTATTCCCTGAATGTTAATATATGGCGCGCCTGTAATTTCCACAATTTCGTGCCATCCGATAAGCTGAGAAATAATTCCTGTAGTTGTTTCAGCCTTAGAACCGAGCCACTCCGCGGGTATCTCATAAGATGCTCCGAGCTGTAACTGCCCGAAAGAGTATAACTTACTCATACCTCGTGCAATAAGCGAATTGGTAGGATTAAATGCGGCTGTTCCTGCCAGCATAAAACTTTTGTTTGTTCCGCTGTTAAAATCCCAAACTCTGAAATCTGTCGCCAGCGGCGCGATTTTAAGCGCGGGTAAATACATAACAGGCTCCTCCGCAGGGTCTGTTCCGTCCCCGTTTATAAATCCCTGAATCACTTTTGCCCTTAAATCAGGAAGTGTCCCCGCGTCTGCAATATCCGTATTAGATATAACGATTTGTAAATCATCCGCATTTGGATTTGTTGTTTGAATCTCTTCCCAGTGATCCACGATGAGCGGGCGGCTCGGTGTAAAGTCTTCCGGCGCGGTGTTAGAAAAAAGTGTATCTTCCGCGGGTGCTATGTGTCCCCGTGTCATCCATCCCCCCGAGTAATTTAAATTTTGCGCGCCTCCAAGCGTCAGTAGGGCGTCCAGTGCCAGGTATAAAATTGTTGTATTCGCGGCTTCCGCTTCCGGGCGCGCGAAGTAATAAAAATTTTGTAGGGTCGTGTTGTCAGTGATTCTGACATAATCAACATCCGCCAAATTGTCATAATTGTCGCGAATTTTGACGGCGGGGAGGTCAATTGATTCTCGGAGGTAGTAGAAAGTAGGATAATCTGTATATGTTGCGGTATCAAGTACGGCGGGCGTTCCGGGTATATCAACACCAGAAAAGCCCGTATTTTTGTATACGCGAATTGTTTTAAGTCCCATTTTTCCTCCTTTTTAATGTTTCACGTGAAACATAGAAAAAGCGCCGTTCCGGGTTTCCCCGTCCCGGCGCCTTATTAACGCGTTTTTTACTGATTGATTGTGATTCTCTGTGTTGCTGTAACTTCGGGATCGATGTGAGATGTCCATGTAACGGTAATATACTCGGCGGTTTCGTCTTTTCCGATTTCCAGGACTCCGCTGTCTGATCCGATCACGGTGTCATCAGAGTTGCCTCCGGCGATTGTCCAAGTTCCGAATTTGTCAGCAATTTTGCCTTCTGTTGCTGTAATTGTCTTTACAATATTAACAACTCTTCCTCCGCGATTGGCGTTTAGAGAGCCGTCCAAAGTTCCAATAGTGGCGGCTTCGATTCCGATAGAGGCGGTAGGAGCGAATGCGATAACATTATTGAAAAAGCTCATAGCGTATACAGCCCAGTAGTGAAGCCATCTTTTAAGAGTGAGAGTGCTTCCATTATAAAATTCACGCATTTTTGGGAATCCGATAACAGGATGAATCTCAAAAGCAAGTCGGTCGGCGTAGATCGTATGAACCGGTCCAAAAGCCCCGGATTTTGTGACAATGCCCTGACCGTCCTTTTCAAGTGAAAGGTAATCTTCATGAAAAGCCCAAGGCAGTGCGTAGGTTTCAAGAACGGCGCGGGTGTCAGTGTCCGTGAAAATTATACCGTCCTCCGCGGGTGTGAAGGTATCAGTGCCCGCCAGATTATAACCGGGACCCATTTCAACAGCCATGTCCCCGGCGACCGCCTTAATTCTGTTAGTCAGTGCTAATGCCTCCGCCTGATTTGTCGGTTTGTCAACCGCTTCAAGCCTGATGTTTCCCTCTGTGATGTTAGTATTAACTAACTGCTTTACGAGCTGTACATCGGTCATCTCAAGCGTGTTGTACATAGTAAGGACCAGGCTGTCAACATAGGACATAAAACGCTCTTCTGATACAAAAGCGGCAAAAAGTGCCTCTTCATTAACAGACAGAGGAATTTTGCCCTTAAAATTGACCGTTACGTACTGAGCCCGTGTATCAGCCTTTTCGTCCTCAAAAAATTCATCCGCATCCGCCTCCGGCTTCCAGGATCTGACGCGGAGCAGGTTAGTCATGATTAACTGAATATCATTACCGCGAACTTCTTCGCCTCTGAGCTTCCTGAAATATGACTCATAAGCCCGGCGATTTTTTACAAGCTGAACTCCAACCAGGTTAATAAGTCCCTCGCTCCAAGCATTTCTGACGATATCAGGCGCGGCTCTGAGCTGATCCGCAAAAGCAGAAAATGTATTTTTTGTGACTGCCGGAAGATTAGTGTTATAAACAGAATTGACCTGATTCGTCAAAACATTAACAATATTTACAGCTGTGAGATTACTCATATTTTCCTCCTTTAATCGAACAGGTTTTCGATTGTGATTTCTTCGTTTTCGGGTTCTTCTTTGTCATCTTCGTGATACTTGATTTTATCAATAAGTTTCAGGTTAGTGGCGGCTAACTCATTAACTTTTACCGTCAGGCGTGTGACTTCCTCCGCCTTCTCTGCGATTTCTGCCGCCTTCTGCTCTGCTTCTGTCAGGCGCTCCGCGTAATCTGTCATGAGGGTGTCCGTGACCGCGGCGATATCTGCGCCTTCCTCTGTCATCCTACCAAGTGCGGCTCTGTATTCGTCAATCGTCATTTTTGCTTCCTCCTCCGATTTTTGCGCATAATAGATCAATAGATCTTTTCAGCGCTTCCAGTGCGTCCCGCGTGCTCTTTTGCTCCGACTGCATATAATAAATCAAATAGAGACTCATAAAAATTGGGAAACCAACACTACCAATCAGTGTGGTCATATCTTGTATTGCCATATTTTATCCTACCTTTTCTTCCTTTAAAAGAACCGACACGATGTCGCAATAGATCGTCGCGCCGGCTCATATAAGGAGGTTTTTATATCCATTAACATTATAACCAATTATATTATATTTGTCAAGTATTTCTTAAGTTGTAAATTGCAAAATCAGGAAAAACGGCGTTCTTAAGCGTGAATGTCCAAGCGCCAGCTGAGTAGGGTTGAGACGTGCTGTTGTCACAGTTAATAACAGATGCCAAAGCAAAACGATAAGGGTATGAATTAGTAGGATTATATGCGTCAAGTAGCATAAAAGGCTCTGATACTCCCCATAAATCAATTGAGGATATAGACATATTATTATATGTTGTCGGTGCTCTCCAACTGTTGTATTCATCGGATGTTGACCAAGATTGATATAGTTGATTAAAAGGATAACCCGCTTGATCCCATCTATTCCCCCGCCATGAAATTCGCGAACCCTGATATATGCGTCCTCCGCTTCCGTCGGTATATCTGTATATGGTAAACCGGGGGAATTCTTGATTAAGATTCTCGTTTGATATAGGATTAAATCGGATTATATGCCATACTGTGCCTGTATAATCTGTTGCCGCCTGCCAATCAGGTGCATAAAAGAGATCTTGTGAGTTTATTATGGCGGCAGGCGTGTTTGTTAGTGTTGACCAATCAAAATACTCATATTTTATAACTTTTAATTTTTTATTATATAGTAGATTACAGTCCCCAGGATCATGTGTCCATGTTGCTATTACCGGATCCACATCGGTAGTTACCCGCCTGACTGCCTGTACCCCACCAAAAATAATTGTTCCCCATAATTTGCCCGCATCCACACTTCCCCGGTCATACTGTAGCGGCGGTGTGATCCATTCAGGCGCGGCTTCTATCCCATTTTGCCATATTAGTCCGCGCCTGATTCCTCCCGGTCCTCCATAATAGAGCAGTTTATTCCCGAACATATAATGCCCCACTCTGATTAATGCCAATTTTCCGCGCGTCTTCTATCATATAACCGTCTTTATCAAAGGCGTAAAATTGTCTGTCAATTTGTGCAATTGTCTGATTATAATATGTTGCCGGTCCAATTCCGCGCGTGTGACGATACCACCATCCGCGTCCGTCTTTATACCATCCGGGCGTCTCGGTGCTGTTTTCCGCCTCGTATTTAGGTCTGATATATCCATAAAGAGCTGCGTCCCCGATCATATACTTTTTCCGTGCCACTTGTCCGCCATTATCTATGACGCCTTGACCGGCGGCGGTATTTCCGCCAATTGTGTGTATATAGTTAGCATCAACTAACTCCACAATTTCTACATGATGAATGCGGCTTCTGCTTTCCGATGATACATAACCATAAAAATAGATGATATCACCCGGCTGAATTTCTGCCGTGCCTTTTGTAAACTGTCCGAATTTGTCCGCTTTTTCGGCGGCTGTCGGCGTGTAAAAAACCCATGCTCCGCCTTGTCCGATCGCATCCCGTGCCGCGTCTGCGTCTTTGTCTGCCGCCTGCCAAAATACCCAATCCACAAAACACTGACACCATGCCTCGCCCTGTAAACCGGGCATAATATCGCGCCAATACTTCGTGTAATTTTTCCTGCCGGCGTTTTTTGTCTTGTCGTCCAAATATGCCGCGCTTGCTTTCTCTAGATATCCGAGCTCTGCTCTTGCAATTTCTAACACTCGTGACCTTTTCATAAATTCCTCCTTAAATCATCCAAAATTAAAGTTAAAACAAAAATTAAAATTGATAGTAAAACCGAACACATAAAAACATCTTGCATATAATCGCCTTCCTGAACCTGTTTTTGCTAAAAATATTATAACAAAAAAAGAGGCGTCTGTAAAGACCGCCTCCGTGTTGTTATGTATACCGCATCCCGCTTCCGCATCTTATAATTTTTTCTTTTATCTCTCGCTTCTTTGCTTCTGACGATATCCGATATATAATATAATCCACTGCTTCTTTTCTGTCATCGTCTGTAATACGCTTTCGTCCTGCTTCCCTTGCCGCGGTTTCTGCAATTTCACAAATCAGTTTTTCTAAGTTTTGCGGCTGTTCTGTTAAAACTGATATCATTCTTGTTATTGTCATTTCTGTAAACCTCCTTAATAAAATTTCGTGTTATTCTAAAAGTGATTCTATATATACATAATCCTCATCGTCAATATCTGTAAAAATTCTTCCATAACCTGAACGGGTATTTAATGACCATTCATCTCTTAAAACAATTTCTTCGTAAAGCCTGTCTGTAACACTTTTTAATTTTTCTGGTGATATGCCATTTGTTTTCACTATTAAATTTACTGTTATCATAGCGTTGCCGTACAATATATTTAATCTTTTTGTTAATATATCCTTTATAACTTCATCAGTCACTTTATAATCTGGGTCATTCAAAAATTCTTCAACTTCTTCTTTGGATACTGTATATTCTCTTTCATAATTTGGACTGTCTGGATCAATATTTATTATATCTGCCATATCATCATATTCATTGATAACCTGATAAATTCCGTCTGTATCCATATAAATAACACCCTGTAGATTCATTGTGTACCTCCTTAATAAATTGTTAATATTTAATTGTTCCCGGTTGTCTGCCGGTTCTTTCTTTCCCTCATCTTCTAAGCATATTATAGCGCCCCAATTGCTGCCCGTCAAATGAATATTTTATAAACAAATTCTGCTATTGTTTATAATTTTTTAATATTTTATTTTTTCTAATTTTTAAAATTTGGGGGGAATTTTGTGATTGTTTTTTGTGTTTGTT
>JAZNMA010000055.1:0-13855 GCA_045579345.1 Christensenellaceae bacterium
TCTAAAATTATCAATATTATTTCTATTCAAATGTTCGTCATGATGATGTAGTCCAATTCTAAAAAAATGCATAGGAATCACCTGTAAATTAAAACTAAAATTAATCAACACTATTATAATACAACGGAAAAAAATAAGCAATGTTTTATCATAAGAATATTTACAAATTTAAGCAAAAAAAGTGACACTCATAAGAGTATCACTTTTTTTGTTAACCGCAATAAAGCGGTTTTTTATATTCTTCTACTTACGCAGCAGGAGTCATTATTCAGCTTGTTGAGCTTCTACGATATATGCACTACCGTTATAGAGAACAACTTGAATACCATCTTGGTTGTAAACTACTTTAACATCTTGAGCAGATTCAGGAAGTTCATCAGCAACTACTTCGTAAACAGCAACTTTTACAAGTCCGTCACTAGTTTCACACTTAATGAACTCATAAACTGTTTTAGCAGCACCAGACTTAAATTCTACGTAGTAAATAGCTTTATTGTCAGTTGCGTGATTTTCAGAGTTTTCAATAGTTTTTGTTTCAACTTTAAGTTGTTGTTCACCATAGGTGTAAGTTACAGTGATAAGACCAGATTCACAACAAGTAGCATCGTCTAATACATAAGTAACAGTAGCAAATAAGTCATCAGCAGTGCAACCTTCATTAGAACAAGTACCAGTAGCTGAACCTAATACTACGCCAACAAGATAATCATCGGTCAAATCATCAGGAGTACCGTTGTCATTAACGTAAACTTCAGCGCCCTTACCGTTTACTACGGTATCATTATATGTCCAAGTAATCTCGTGCTCTAATTGATCCTCGCCGTCAAATTCTTCCCATTGATTACATTCAGAACATTGTTTTTCAATCTTACCAGGTGCTTGACAAGTAGCAGCAGTTACCTTATCAGTTTCAGGCTTATCAAATTTGTGTGGACCGTAGAGTTCAAATGAAATCCAAGTTTCACAACCTTCACAGTAGAAAATTGCATCGTTAGGATCTTCACAAGTACCTTCGATACCTTCACTCCAAGAAATACCGTTGTTAATCAATGTTGCAATTGCAGGATCATCTTCGAATGCATAAGCACCGTGAGAAACTTCATAAGTAAAGTCACCAATCGTATGTGCACCGTTAACTACGTCAACAGTTGCATCGTCAGAGAATTTAACTTTAAGTGTAGCTTCACCTTCCTCATCTCCAGCAGCTTGAACATAATATTCTTTTACGAAATCATAATAATAATGTTTACCAGTTAAGCATCCAGTAGCGTTTTTAGTATCTACAAGTTTTGCAGGAACATTGATTACGTTTCCTTCTTCAGTACAATCACAAACGAATTTAACAGTAACATTTTCAGCATGAGAAGCCTTAAATTGAGCAAGTGAATCAGAATCAACAACATAGTTGTGACCAGTTGCGTCTTTAGACATAGAATCAATTACTACGTCTTTCCCACATGCAGTACAGTATTGTGTAGTATAACCACGTTTTGTATGCGTAGGAGCTACAGTGTTTTCAGGATGTTCATCAGATACAACAAGAGTATGTTCACCGTACATATTAATTGTTACCTGAGTCTCACAAACGCCACAAGTAAATATTACTTTTCTATCGTCACTACAAGTACCCTTTTGACCTTCTTCCCAATATTTAACATCAGCGAAAACTGCATTATACTTATAGGGTTTACCGTCTACATTATTACCAGCATAGAAAGTTTCAGTAGTTCCAGCTACAACGTGTAACTTTTCAGTAGCAACGTCTGCAGTACCGTTAACTACAACTATATCAGCAGTAACACCATTAGTTAAATTCTTGGTTTTATATCCGTGCTTGTTAACTTCGCTACAATCTTTAGCAGTATAGTCAAGAGTTGTATCGCGTTCAGCCTCTACAGTTCTAGTTCCTTCTTCAGTTCCCTTACAGATAGAACATTCAACAGTAATAGTATTGTTTTCTACGTTAGCTGACTTAAAGGTCCAATTGTGACCAGTTGCTTTTTGCTCTTCAGTAGTGTATTTATCATCACATACAGAACATTTATAGAAACCGTTAGTATCACAATCTTTCTTAGTTTCAGTGTAATCATGTTTAGCAGTTAATTTAATAACTACTGGTGTTTCACAACAATCACAAGTGAATATTGCTTGGTTGTTAGACTTACAATTTTCAGGTTCATCGTCACCTTCCCAATTGATAAGTTTAGCATCAAACAATGCGTCTAAAGCATCTTGCTTTTCAACGTCATATCTTTCAACTTTTCCACTAACTTTATTTGATTGGAAATATAAAGTGTTTGCTTCAGTTCCGTCGGTAAGAACGTGAACATCTATATTTTCATTTTCGTCCTTGATTTCTGCAGTAACTTCTACATAAGCGTCAGGCCATTCTTCTTTATCAATACCATTGTTATAGGTATATTCAAAGATGTTGAAACCTTTTTCTGCACACGTAGCTACTTTTTCTTCTACAAGCTCAGCAGTAGCGTAGATAACATCGTTACAAGTTTCACAAACGAGTTCTACCTTGAAATCGTCTTTAGAGTCGTCTTCGTGATTGTTACCAACAACTTTATAGTTATGACCTGTAGGAGCTGCTTTAGAAAGTTCTTTAACAAATGAACACTTTTCACAAGCTATTGAGTGAAGACCTTCCTTAGTACAAGGATCACTTTCATAAATACTGGTTTCAACGTATTTGTGTGTATCTATTACGTTGTTACAGTCTTTACAAAGTCCACGAGGACAAGTGCCCTTTTCTTGTTCAGCTTCTGTTTGTTCATAAGGCTCAATGTCTTGTTTGAACTCTTGATAGTATTCATCACCATCAGTCCATACGTACTTACCGTGAACATCTTTGTCTTTTTCACCAACAGCTACGATTGAACCAAGACACTTCGTGCAGTATTTAAGTGTAAGTGCTTCTTGTGCACAAGTTCCAGGACGAAGTTCACTTTCAATCATAGAATGCTCACATTTTGAAGACAAGCTTCCTTCTCCCTCGATGCTACCAGTTACTTGGTTGCCATCTGTGAGAGTAATCTTAAGCTCTCCATCTACGATTTCAACTTTTGCAATACCTACACCATCTTTGCCGTCTTTACCATTTTCGGCGGCGCAACCGACCATCCCGAATGCGAGAGCGAAGGTACAGAAAACAACGGTAAGCAATACAAGAAGTTTCATCAAAAATGATTTTCTTTTTTGCATATTATTTTTTCTCCTTTTTTATTTCGCAAATATTTTTCGACAGTTTACTGTCATCTGCCGTTTAACCGCCTCGCCCCGAGCCGAAACCCGTTAGCAAAACGACCGCACAGCACTATTATTTTCGATAATGTTACAACCTGCTGCGCCACAAAGTCCACATCATCGTTAATATTTTAATACAATAATAAATAGATGTCAAGTGTTTTTCATAAAAAATTGCTTTTTTGTTAAGGTATTTTTTGGGAAACAAAAAAAACACAACCTTACGTATTTAAGGTCTTGCTACAACTCTTTTTGCCCATATTCCGCAACGTGTCACACTCGCATTTAATCACACCGTTAAACGGTTGGTAAATTTTTATGAAATTTTTACTTACAACACATCTAGTTTAATTTTTACCACTTTTTGGTAAATTTCCAAACCATCGGTTATTATACTATATGCCATTATCGTTTGTAAAGCGTTTATCGAAAAAAATTTTTAACTTTTTCTTTGTTCTTGCTCGTTTTATTCTTTTAAAAAGCACGTTTTCAACAATTGATATAAAGTTATCAACAATTTGTTAATTTTTCCCAACCCATATTATACGCTTATTATACGATTATTCACGCGCATATATATAATATATATAATGTTTATGACAATGTCAACTTTTTATTACTTAATTTTTACTTTCACCCCCAACTTTTATATTTTATGCACTTACAGCTAATTTGTTTAATAAATTTTTCACCCTTATAAAATCCCAGCACGTTTTTTAAAATTTTATATAAAACAAAAAAGGGAGTTTCTTTCGCTCCCTTTTTAACTACGTATGAACACGCGTCTAATTTTATCAATAATATTTTAATTAATAATTGTTAAACGTTATATATATGTACATTGGTTATGCTTATGCGTATATATTTTCAATATTTCAATTTTTAGCTTTTTCAAACTCGTCGACAATTTCTTTGCTCGGCTTTTTTGAAAAAAGCGATACAACCACGATAGCAGTTCATATTATTTCAAACAAAAGAAAGAGTAGGCTTTTAGCCCACTCTTTCTTTTGGTCGGAGTGACAAGTTTCTGCCCCTTATTAAGGGGAAGGCAAACTTTAGTTTGCGAGGGGTTTGCTGTCCCCTGCTAAGGGATTGAACTTGCGACCTCATGGTCCCTCGTCAGAGCACGACTTTTTATCATTATCTCACTTCGCTCGATAATCGATTTTTACCGTCGGCTCTTCCTCTTCCCAAAAAGTTCTTCGATACTTTTTGGGAGCCCTATCCTTTTCATGGTTCGTTTCTACATGAGCTCGCAATTCATATTACTTCAAACAAAAGAAAGAGTAGGCTTTTAGCCCACTCTTTCTTTTGGTCGGAGTGACAAGATTTGAACTTGCGACCTCATGGTCCCGAACCATGCGCGCTACCAACTGCGCTACACCCCGCTTTATACTTTTTATCTTTAATTTTACTTTATTCTCGCTTCCACTTACTCATGGTAGCGCCCAAGGCGCTTCCGCCCTCGTGTCATAAGGACACTCGTGGGCTTTGGCTACAAACCGTCCACTGGACGCTTTGCTCAACGCGTCGCCCCAACTGCGCTACACCCCGACGTCAAAGCAAACTACACTTCCCATAGTTTAACTGTCATTAAACTATTTATCGTTTCGTTGCTTTTCCTTTTTCGCAAAAAGTTCTCCGATACTTTTTGCGAGTCCATATTTTCTATTTTACCTTCTTCTCGCTTCTAGCATTAGATATTATATCCGTTTTGATACAAAAAAGCAAGGCTTTGCACAACCTTTTTCTTCAAAAACCACACCTATTTTTTATAAATGCTCACCCTGGCGATAAAAAACGCCAAGGTGATTTTATTTCTTGCTTAAATTCTGTTCACACCCGTCTTAATTGCCGCGTCCTTTACAGCTTTAGCTACAGTAGGTCCAACGCGTTTATCAAATGGAGTAGGAATAATATATTCCGATTTAAGTTCCTCGTCTGAAACGAGCGACGCAATAGCTTTCGCTGCTGCAACTTTCATTTCTTCATTTATATCGGTCGCTCTACAGTCAAGTGCTCCTCGGAATATTCCAGGGAAAGCCAAAACGTTATTTATCTGGTTAGGGAAGTCGCTTCTACCTGTACCAACAACCTTCGCGCCCGCTGCCAACGCTAACTCTGGCATAATTTCAGGCACTGGATTTGCCATCGCCATGACGATTGCATCGTTTTTCATGGTTTTTACCATTTCTTGTGTTAAAACCCCGGGCGAACTTACTCCAACGAAAATATCTGCGCCTATAACCGCCTCTTTAAGAGACCCTCTCTTATTAAACTTATTTGTATACTCTGCGATTTCTTCTTTGGCAGAGTTCATTCCCTCTTGTCTTCCTTTGTAAATAATTCCATGCCTATCGCACATAACTACGTCTTGAGCACCCATGGAAATCATAAGTTTAGCTATCGCCTCCCCTGCTGCGCCCGCACCGCTAAATACAATGCTGACGTCTTCCCACTTCTTATCGACTAACTTTAACGCATTAATACATGCGGCGACACAAACTACCGCAGTGCCGTGTTGGTCGTCATGAAAAATCGGAATATCGACTTCAGGGTCTTCTTTTAATCTCTTTTCTATTTCAAAACATCTAGGTGCGGAAATATCTTCAAGGTTTACACCACCAAAGCTACCCGCTAAGAGTTTTACCGTTTGAACTATTTGGTCAACGTCTTTACTTCTAACACAAAGCGGAATAGCGTCTACGTTTCCAAAATTTTTAAACAACACGCATTTGCCTTCCATTACGGGCATACCCGCTTCAGGTCCAATGTCACCAAGCCCTAAAACAGCCGTCCCGTCGGTTATTACCGCTACCGTATTCCCTCTTGCAGTCAGTTCAAATGATTTAGCATAATCTTTTTGTATTTCCAAACACGGTTGAGCAACACCCGGTGTGTATGCTAAAGACAAATCTTCCTTGTTTTCAACCTTTACTTTAGAAATGACTTCAATTTTGCCTTTCCAAAGTCCGTGCATTCTTAAAGATTCTTTCGCGTAGTCCATAGTATCAATTCTCCATATATTCTTCTAATTACGAAATTTTTTAGAAAAGACAATAATTAGGCTATTTTATATATAGCCACAATCAGTAATTTTTGTTACCGTATTATTTAACAAAGGCATTATAAATAGCGTTTATACACTTTTCATAATCGCTATTATTTACACCAATAATAATATTAAGCTCGCTTGAACCTTGGTCAATCATTTTAATATTAATATTCGCATCCGCAAGAGCCGTAAAGAGTGTTGCGGCTGTACCTGTTCTTCTTGCCATACCGTGCCCAACCGTTGCTATTAATGAAATATTTTCAATAACGTGCACGTAATCAGGCTTAACGTTTTCCCTTATTTCATTCACTAGGTCTGTTAATACGCCTTCTTTTAATTGACTGCTTTCAACAACAACCGATAAAGTATCAATACCCGAGGGCAAATGCTCAACACAGATATTGTAATGCTCCACAACAGATAAAACACGACGAATAAAACCAACTTCCGAGTTCATCATTGATTTTTCAATTAATAAAACGGTAAAGTCTTTCTTTCCTGCAATACCCGTAATAACCGAATCGTTAGCGTCTGATTTATATTGGTCGTTGGGAACAATCATGGTTCCTTTATCTTCCGGTTTAAAAGTATTTTTAATATTAATAGGAATTTTTTTCCTCATTACAGGTGCAATAGCTTCAGCGTGTAGCACGGAAGCACCCATATATGAAAGTTCACGCACTTCCTTATAAGTAATTTGATTAATTACCTTAGGATTATCCACTATTCTCGGGTCGCAAACTAAAAATCCGCTGACGTCAGTCCAGTTTTCGTAAAGGTCAGCTTTAACCCCGTGTGCAATAATCGAGCCGGTAATATCGCTACCGCCACGAGAAAAAGTCATTATGTCGCCCTGAAAGTTTTTACCATAAAAACCGGGAATTACAGCTTTTTCACAATTTGCAAGCCTACTAGAAACTTTATCGTCAGTATAGTCAACGTTTAATTTGCCGTGACTGTCAAAACGAATAATTTCCGCAGCGTCTATAAACTCAACGCCTAAGAAAGCAGAAACTATGATTGCGCTTAAATATTCTCCACGTGAAGCCGCAAAACCAGCACTTTTTATTTCGTTAATCTGTTTTTCCGTTTTATCAAGAATACTCTCAATATCTAGCTCCAATTTTAAATCTTTTACTATCTCAATAAATCTTTCACGTATAACGGCAAAGCTCTTTGCGCAAGAACCGCATTCCACTACCTCGTCATAGCAACGATAAAGCGTGTCGGTGATTTTAATATCGTTTTTAAAACGTTTACCGGGTGCAGAAACAACAACGTACTTTCTGCTATTATCCGATTCTATAATACTTTTTACTTGTCTTATTGCGTTTGCGTCCGCCATAGACGTTCCGCCGAATTTACATACCTTTATCATTTCGTTATCCTTCTTCCTTCTAAATAATATCTTTTCTCAACGCCTTCCCCCATAGAGAACGTTTTTCTCGGGAAAGCTCCATTTGTAGAAACATACTTAAACAACTCTGATTTGTCTAATTTTTCAAATAAAATACCTACAGCGTCATTCCTTCCGTCCACAAGTTTCTTAATGTTACTTTCTCCGTGTACGTAGTCAACCGTACCACCATTTTCATTTAAGTACTCTTTAATAAACGCATCGACCGAGCGAATACCCTCCGGTAATGAGTTTTTACCTTGATAACAATCTTCTTTGTTATCAGCGTAAACTTTCATTTTTCCGCCGTCTATTTTCTTTAAACCTTCAATAAATTTATCTACTCGTACACCAAACACAAACCTATAGATAGGTTCAAAATATATGCCGTCGTCATAAATATTGTTAAACTCAACTAAAGCGTATCTCGCGGGGTGAACGACTTTTTGTTCTTCTGTTAAATTTTGTTTTAAGTTGTTCCAATGTGTTTTTGCCGTTGCTAAAGAATGATTCCCATCCCCTACTGCAAATAAAAACTTGTCGTCTTTTCCGTATTTTTTAATCAGTCTTTCAGAATCTAAAAGCTTTTCAAACTTTTCTAATACTTTATCATAATCGTCTATAAAATACCCTTCAATACTTCCGCCACCCATATTGAGAGTAAAATCGTAAACTTTTATATACTTAGACCTATTCTCGTAAATCTTTTCAGTTATTTCACGTTTTTCGTCATCGAAAAGAACCATAACGTGCGGAAATTCTACGTCCGCGTCTTTTCTAATTTTTAAACGTGGCGGGATTCTCTCTTCAATAGTCCCTTCAGTTGCTCTAACTAGAGAATCGCTCTTTGGCTTATATTCGTATTCTTCAAGGTCTAACGCGCCAACAAGCCCTATACGGCGTTCAACGAAAGGAGTCTTTCTAACAGTAAGTATAAAGCCTTTTCCATATGTCTTAAAAACTTTAGCGTTTAGATACTCTTTAATGTTGGAATTAATTTTTTCTATTCTTTTCTCTTCACTTCCGTCAAGATAAATTTCTGGCAATACCAAGTCCAAAGTAGTACGCTTATCTTTTACTATGCGTTCCACTTCGTCCCAATAATCCTTTTCGCTCGTGAATTGGTCACACGCTATGCACGCCCAAGCCGACATATCTTCCACTTGAGGTAATAAAATTTCATCTGCAACAATAGCCAAATTCTTCATAATAATCCTATCTATTAAAATTGAGCACGACAACCGTAACCACGGCTAGCGCCAAAGCGATAACAACGTATCCGACGTGTTTCCAAAATATTTTAGCCTTGCTCTTTCCTTCCTGTGTTTCAGGCGATTGAAAATTTTTATCGTTCATAACCTTACTCCTTACTTTCTTGCACTCTCAAGCTCTTGCCAATAATAGTACGCGAGCGTTCTCTTTAACGCCTCTGAGTCTGCATACCTAGTAATTTTACCAGCTCTAGCGATAGATATGATACCCGTTTCCTCTGAAACTATCAATGATATAACGTCAATCGTTTCGGTAACGCCAATTCCCGCTCTATGACGAGTTCCCAAATCTTTAGGGATATTGTCAACGTTTTGTGAAAGTGGTAAAAAGCAACCTGCTGAAACAATTTTAGTTCCGTTAATTATCATTGCCCCGTCATGGAGAGGGGTTTTAGGAAAAAACACGCTCTCTATAAGTTCGCTTGAAATGTCACTTTCTAAGCGAACGCCACTATCTAAAATTTGAGACGGAACGTTTCCTGTAGACAAAACAACGATAGCACCCACGTCGTTTTTGGACATGTTCTGAAGAGCACGAATTATTTCTGTAATACATTTTTGAATACGCTCTTCGTCGTAAGAAATACCATCCCCGTGTTTTATATCGGTGAGTTTAGCATTCTTATGTGCCCAAATGATACGCTTAATTTCAACTGAGTATAATACCATAATAGCTATTATAAACATTGCTGGAATGATAAGGTAAATTGCGCTGTTGATATTATTTATGAAAGATAATACCGCCGCCCCGATTAGCATAATAAAACAAAAGAGCATAACCATTGAGCCGGAATTATTGTCAAACAAAAACTTTATCATGTAATAATAAAGCACAGTGAAAACGGCAATACTTACAAGCACGGCGACCGTTATTTCCGCAGAGCTTATAAAACTATTCCAAACCGCTGAAATCTTTTCAATTAAATTCATTATTTCTCCTTTTATTCGGTCATAATTTTAAATACAGTATGCCACAACATCTCGTCAGCATCGTTTCGCCCACTCTTAATGCGATAATCCGCATCGGTAAGCGCATCTACTGCGCTTTTAAGCGCGCGCTTTTTAAATTTAGCAGATTGCTCTAAAAGTTTTTTTGCAGGATATTCTTTTATATTCAAGCACTTTGCTAGCTCTATTACCGTCATATTACTGATTGACGCATGTAAAAGCTTTCTAAAATAATTATAAACTGAGGTTATTATCATCTGTGGTGATTCACCTTTTGATAACATATCCTTTATAACGAAAAATGCCAAATCAAACTGCTTTCTAGCAATAAAATCGGTCATTTCATAAATTTTATAATCGGTGTCTCTAGAAACCATTTCTTCAATTTCTTTTCTAGTAATCGTCCCGCCATCGCCCACGTAACAGCACAGCTTGTTTGTTTCCGTTTCTATTCTCGTCATATCTGAGGAGCAAAATTCAGCTAAAACCCGCGCTGTTTCTGCGTCTATTACTACAGAATATTTAGCACACTCAGCTTTAATCCAGCGAATCAGCAAGTTCGTTTCTGCCTTGCTACATTCAACCCTACAAACACACGAAAACTTTGAAAAATTATCAAAAGTTTTATCGTTAATTATGACCAAAATACTGTAATCAGACGGGTTTTCTAAGTACTCTTTGAGTCCGCTTTTAAAATACTCTTGCTTAGGATAAAAATCTTTTATAACCGTCATTCTCTTTTCACTCATAAACGGGTAACCATTGAGCGAGGTTATAAGCTCGTCACAAGTACAATCGGACGAAAGCGTTACTAAATTAAGTTCAGGCTCGGAAACAAATTTGTCTATGAGCAAACTTAAACTGCGTTCTTTAAAAAACGCATCCTCGCCCTCTAACAAATATACAGGGAAACTCTTTCCTTCCCCCAATGCCGATTTAAATTCAGTATATTTCAAAGCCAAACTCCCACAAATATATTTTATCATTTTTATTTTGCTTTTGCAACGATATTAGTCGGCTTTTACTTTAAATGTTCTTGTATTTTAAATAAATTTATAAGTAATATTGCCGTTAGTCTCTGCGTTCATAATCGTTTTTGAACTGCGATAAGAAATTTTATCCTTTGCCGAGTATACGGCAAAAATACGCTCGTATAGTTTTCCACCTATTATTAGGTCATAATTCTTTTCTATATTCATAAACTGCTTATCCTTGCTCGGAACAGAAAAAATCAGCACGCTTTTACCATTTATCACTAAATCAAGCATTCTGCCATCATATAGATAAGCACACTCAAAACTTTTAATCGGTAGTTTCTCATCAAAAAATGAGTAAATCTCTATTTCTGAAAAAGATTTATTAATTATATTTTCTTGATTTTCGTTCTTTTCGCCGTAATAGAACACTCTGTTTAACTCAAAGCTAGTTCTAAGCTTTGTTAAAAATACTTGCGCATCAACGTTATAGCCGTTCATTAAAATCACGTTATCAATTTTAATAATTCCCAAATTGTTCAGTCTTTTCAATCTCGAAATATTGTAAACGTAATTTACGTCGCTGACGACTAGCGTATTCTCTTTAGGCGTATAAATCAAAGTTGCTGATAAAGTTTCCGAGCCAATTACGTACGCTTTAACCGTATTCTTTTGTTCAACGTTAATGGCAATCGTACCTACGATACATATTACTGCGCAAAGAATAAAACTAGTGAGTTTGACAACATTCTTCAAGTTTAGCATACCACTTGCAATTATTAAAGCAAGATAGTAAAATGTTGAAAAAACTGATAATGTAAACCCACCAACGATGAACGCATCGTAATCAAAGAGGTTAATGCAATAATTAATTGCTTTTAGGATATATTTCATTAAAAACAACGTTATAGTGGCGATTTGAAAAATCCCACCTACTAAAACTAAAATAATTAAAGCCACGAAAACGACTGAGACAATGGGTATAAATATCAAATTGGCTATTATTGAAATAAAAGAAAACCAACCGAACGCATAAAGACTAATAGGGATAGCAGAAATTTGCGCTGCTAAAACCGCACCCAAAGATGCGGAAAGTTTACGTGGCAGAAAGAAAAACAACTTTGATATTGGTTTTGATAAAATCAACATGCCGATAACAACGGTAAAAGATAGTTGAAATCCTACGTAAAACAACTGCTCGGGCGAATAAAATAATACCACTATGGAAGAAATACCTATCGAGGTAAGTCCGTCGTATCTCACTCCTCTAACCGCCAAGATTAAAGATACCGTAACCATAATAGTCGCTCTTATAGACGAAGCGGAAAAACCACACACGCCCGAATAAAAAATTAAAATTGGGAAAATGATTATTACCCTTAAAAGCCTATTCACTCTAAACTTAGCAAGCAAAAATCCAATTGCTGTTGCTAAAAATCCTATATGTAATCCCGATACCGCAAATACGTGAGCAACTCCAGCCTTACGGTAAGAAGTTAAGGTGTCGTCACCCATAAATTCCGAATGTCCCGTCAAAAGTGCATAAGCAACCCCAAACTCATCTCCGTCTAAAGTACGAGAAAGAGTATTCTTTATAAATAAATTTGTCTTTTCAAAAATATTGGGACAATTGTCTACTATTTTTATTGCATCTGCATTCAACATTGCAGTGTATTTTATCTTTCTCAATACGTTAGTAACCGAAAATCTCCCCTCGTACATCAAGCCGTAATCGTTAAAGGATGTGTTAAAAGAAATAACGTTCCCTATTTCTAAATTCACGTCACCGTTTACGTAAAGATAAGCATTATATTTAAGTTTTCCTTTTATATTCCCGTCAATTGTAGTATCCCCAACTAATACTCTGACACCATTTTCAGTTTCAATTGTCTCTTTAACTTTTCCAACAACAGAATAAACGTGCCCATTTAAGTCCGCCTTTTTAAAATCATTTACCGCAAAATTAAAATTACACGCGCCAACGATGAAAAATAAAGCAAATAAGATGGAAAATATAATCTTTACTTTTATCTTATCCCCACGTTTATAAGGATAAAAGTATAACGCTATTAATATAACAAATAAAATCGCAAGGATAACACCGTAAATAGTTAAAGAAAAGATAAAAAGGTAAGCGCAAAATATCCCTAAGCACAAGCTTAAAGCTAAAAACAACATTAACCTTAGATTTAACAATTTTTCCATAATTTTACATCTTTTTTAGTAAACTAGTAAAATTTTAAATCAAAGCTTTAAAAAAGTCAAACTAATCGTTGCCAAATACAAAAGAATTTGGTACAATAAAATTAGCCTTCGCGGTGCGATAGGGAAAGCTAAAAAAATCCACAGATAATATAAAAGAAGACCGTTTGTCTATATTGAATAGCGGAGCTCTTAACCGTCGCTTTTTTCCGGTTAACAAAAAAGAGATGCAGACGCAATAAGCGCGGTTTTCGCCTGTTTACAAAACGGGTTATTATTTACTTTCTCGTCGGCCGATGCAGGTTATTTTTTAAAACCACGCGCAAACGTTTGCAAAAATAAAAACATTGTGTTAATATATAAAAGTCAAAATAAAAACAAAATTTCCTCGCAAAAAGCAAGAACAATGTAGCGAAGTTGCATTTTGCTTTTAACAAAATGCTTTAAGCGTAGTTTACTCTGACGCGCCCTCATGGTCAAGCGGTTTTTGGCGCTCGCCCTCTCTACTAGCGGAAACAGGAGTTCGGACGCCTTTGACTATCTTACATGACGAGCATAGTCCAACGTAGCACTTTGTGCGGAGTTGCCTCTCCGTAAAAGGAGAAACGAACTCCATAAAACTTAATAATTTTATACGCCCTCATGGTCAAGCGGTTAAGACGCCGCCCTCTCACGGCGGAAACAGGAGTTCGATTCTCCTTGGGGGTGCCAAACAAAAAAAGTAGTCATTAGGCTACTTTTTTTGTTTTACTCTCGG
>JAZNMA010000056.1:0-3324 GCA_045579345.1 Christensenellaceae bacterium
CCCCCCCCTTTTAATTCTTCTTTACGCAAAAAGCATTTGGATAAAAGCCGCCTGCGTTGTAACTATAACATTCGTATTCTTCTGTGTCCCAAGACGCTTCCCTGCTAATATTTTCTACCGCTTCGCCATTTACTACGTCTCCAACTTTCGGCACGGTGTCAAGTAGTTTAAAAAATCCTACTGTTCTATCTTTTACGATTTTAACTTCCTGCATATCTTCGCCCCCTTAACTAATCTTTACACAATATCTTTCGCAAACTGTTCCGCGACCGAATAACGCATAAACTTCTGTGCTGTCACCATCAGGCATATAATTTCCATAATACTTCAAAAAATCATCTGTTTTGTTATTTATCTTGTTCAATTCCGCCCAGCTCACTTCTTCGGCTCTGCATTTCATTTCACTTTCGTAAAAATCAACTTCGCCATAACTCATAAAATCAATGCCCCATTTTGTCATATGCTTTTATCTCCCTTCATTTGTTCCGGCTTTCGCCTTGGTATGTGTTGTTGTACTTATAATATCATTATTAAACTATGCTGTCAAGTAGTTTTCATAAATTTATTAAACTATTTTTTATTGTTTCATTCTTTCCAGTTCCTTGTTGATGCAATCCAGAACAAAAGCGGATATATTTGTCCCTTTCAACTCTGCCGCTTTTTTTATCTCTTCTTTCGTTCCTTTTGGTGACATAACCGTTATGCGGTCATAGTTATCTTTCTGATACTGTGCTATATAAGAAAGTTCCTTTTCTTTGCTTTTAAATGCCATTTAATACACTTCCTTTCTATATTGATATATTTCTGTTATTTTGCATTTTATCATTATTAAACTATTCTGTCAATATCAACTTGTTTTTTACATTATATAGGAAGAAACACAAAAAGAAAAATTTTTTAAAAAATATTAAACTATGCTATTGACAGCCTTATTAAACTATGCTATATTGATTACAACAACAAAACAAAAGCCGCCGGAACGCTACCAACGAACACCGACGGCACACCAAAAATAAAGTGCAAAGGAGATTATAGCATATGACAAATTACGAAATCAAGAACAATGAACAATACGGAAGCAAAGAAATTTATTTCAACGAAAAGCCGGAAGCAAAAATTATTAAGGCGATGAAAGAAAAAAAGATGCGTTGGAACCCTAAAAAATCTTGTTGGTACGGATTTATAGAAGATGCAGATATTCAAGAAATTTTCGGCGAAAGCGCACTTGTTATTCCAGAAGCGAAATTTGTAGATGGCTACGGACTTTATGACGGATGGGAAGGCGGAAAAAATAGACAGTGGCGAAGCGATAAAGAGTTAAAGCAATTTTTACTTGATGATTTCAAAAAAGCAGGAATTAAGGCAAGCGTAAGATTTAACAGAGCCGGTTATTTAACAAGCATTACCGTTACAATAAAAATATCAGAAGAAGATATAAAAACATATGAAGAATGGGCACAACTTCCTTTTGATGTTTCTAGCGGTTGGAATTGTTACACCGACGAAAACGGAAAAATTGATAATATTTTTGGTGAAAAATTCTACTGTTTACCGGACGAAGAACGAAAAGCAATGTATGAAAACATTAAAAACACCGCTTATAATTTAAGAGTTGAACATTTAAAAGATACTTCATATTCTTTCTCAGATATTGACGTTTTAAGAGAAGAAGCAAACAGAAAATACAACCTCGTAAAAGAAATTGTTACAAGTTACAACAGAGATTGCACAAACTCACAAATTGACTACTTCGACAGAGATATATACGACCATTACACATTTAAAATTGCATAACAACAGCTAAGCCCTTCGGGGCTTTCTGTAATGCTACCCGTGGCGGTCACAAGTCCGCATCAAAAAAGCAGAGTGCAGAAAAAAAATAAAAGGAAGGTGTTATATATGGAATTTATCAAAGCGAAGAATTACCGAAAAAATACAGTTGTTTTTCCTTGTCCGTTTTGCGGAGAAAGCGAAGAAATTTGTCTGGAACAGTACGAGCACACCGCCGGCAAGCGTTGGCGCATTGTTTGTTGTTCTTGTATGGCTCAAATTGACAGAGGACACGACCAAACGCCCGGAGTTTTAATTGATTTATGGAACACAAGAAAATAATTCCCACCGCCACCCGTTTAAGCGGTCAGCAAGCGGCAGAGGCTTGCGGCGGTTTTCCCTTTTGGGCAAATTTAATATAAAGGAGTGTGTTATTTATGATTAGACTTTATCAGTTAAAGAAAGGAAACAAGATTTTTTATGCTTGCAAGTATGATTGTGGGCTTTTTACTATCGACAGAATAACAAAGGGCTTCGGCGGTTCTGTTGCTTGTTTTGAAAGTTTGGAAGATTTGCAACAATACGCAGAAGAAAACGAATATAAAAGAATTTAGGGCGGTATATCTGCCCTTTTTGCCGTGGCTGCGTTGGTCTTTGCGTCGGTTCAATTCCGTCGGCAGTCATTTCACAATAAAAGCGAACCGTGCGCCCGTTATGGGCTGATTTAAGGCTTTGTATATGATTTATGGTTATTTGGTGCGGTAGCTTTGAAAATCTGCTATATGCGGTTATTGTGCGTAGATATTGGGAATTGCTACGTTAGTGGAGTTTTCCCGTATTTATCGGCTCAAGAGTGGCGATGCCGTAAGAATTGCGCCACCGTCGGGCGGTTTGTTTACCCACCCATTAAAACGAATTAAACACGGCAAGCAATGCGCCGGAAGTATTGCTACTAAACAAAAACATAGGAGGTTTAGAAAATGCAAGCATACGATATTCAATATCATTTAAAAGGAAAACCAGCAAAAAAGTATGATGCCTTAGTTGATGCAAAAGATTCTAAAAGTGCAAAAAACAAAATAGCCAAAAAACACGGATGCAAAAAACTATCTACAATCATATTTGACAGATGCCGCATAATTGGGTATTATTAGCACTTTTTACAATTGACGGAACGCCCGAAAAAGGTGTATGCTAATTACAATTATACTTGCGCCCGTAGTGCGTCAAAATGTCGATTGTATGCGGTTTTCATGCGCTACTACTGCGCCCGGAATTTTACCCGCTAGGGATGGGTTTGGGAATTGTCAAAAATCGGCTCGGTTTTTCGAGAAAAATAAAAATGAGATTTCCGGCTGAATTTGGGAGGTAGGGGGGGTATCGAAACTATTTGCAACCAAATTTTGAGAAAAAATTTTTTGAAATTTCAAATTGAAATCAGTACCCACGGGGGTATCAAAAAACGTTGCAATATAAAATTTTTACGCAATTTGAGTAAGGAGTGAGGATATGGAACTATGGAGGGTAAAGGAGCAGAAATATCACAATAAAAAC
>JAZNMA010000057.1:0-2446 GCA_045579345.1 Christensenellaceae bacterium
TTATCAGTCATTAAAAAGATTACCTCCTCTTTTCCCTATCATATTTAAAATAGCTCTTGATACCCCTGGTGTAATACTAGGAAAGAATTTAAACCAAGATGAAGCAAATGCCGTTAAAAGGCGCATCCGCCGTTGCAAAAGGTTGCAACGATAATCGAATGCCGTTTAAATCGTTTTGTAAAACGTATATCCCGTTAGGATTTTCTTTCACCTTTAAAAGGTCGTCGGGTTCATCAAGAAGATAAACATTTTCGCTTGTTTTCCAGTTTGCATATAAAGTAAGCGTTTGTCCTTTGCTCGCAAGATAAAACACAGTTTCTTTATCTTGATAGTGAACGACGTCACCCTCTTTGTAATAGCTCCACCCTAAAAAATCATAGTATTCACGCGTAAACGTATTCGCCGACAAAGCGACGCTTTCGTTGCAGGGGATCGTTTGACTCGGCATTTCGCCGACACCGCCGTTTGCGTCAAAAACAATGGTATAATTGCCATAATCAATCGGTGGAGCCACATATTCCCACTGTGGATATAAATGAACCGTTTCGCCAACGGCACAAATATCAAGAACCTCTTCCCCATCCTCAAATGCAATGTCTAAAGCAACATTAGCCCAGCCCTTAAAGACGTAATTACCAGGAGCAGGAAAAGTGTTAAGCCGTAAAGCCGTTCTTTCCCCGTATTTGATTTGTTGCGTTATCGCTTCATCTCCGTTATCAAAAATGACCGTATAATATACTGATGATTTAAACTTTGCATACACCTTATAATGATTTTTTTCTTGCAATGGTTGGTCTAAAATGGAATTGAGGGTAAATTTGTCATCCCATTCCCCATCGTCCCAGTACCAACCATCGAAAGTATAATTCTCTTTCGTAGGATTTTGGGGCATAGCAATCTTGTCACCGTTCGTTCCAACGGTTGCAATCACTTCACCATCAACCACAAAATCAATATTGTAGTCAAAGTCAATCGTTTGGTTACACGCCACTGCAAACAATCCTAATAAACAAGTTAATATTGTTAAAATTAAAAATCTCAATTTCTTCATAGAATTAGACCTCCTATTTGCTTTGTATAAGAAACGAACTTAATATATCCTATATTAATTATATCAAAAAACAAATAAAAAATCTACCACTTTTAATACAAAACAATAATATTCCTTACAAGTAAATTTCCCTTGAATGTTTTATCCCATCAATTATGATAAATCTTAATTTTCGTTTATTATTTTCTAATAGCATACAACTCACTTTTATAAAAGAAAAAAGGTCGCAGAAAAATTCCCGCAACCTTTTAATTTTAAGACAAAATTCGAAAATTAAAACATCATTTATTGGATACTTTTTGAATCAAATTTGCTTATTAACCCTTTCGATATTCCAATGCAAGAAATTGACATAATCAAACAAGCAACATAACCAATAATGAGTCCGCATATCGTTTTCATCATCGGTGAAAGTTCGACCATAAATGTCATTGAGCAAATCCCAACAATAGCGCCAACAATACACATCGGAAATATCCAAATTAGAAAATGAAGAAAAACATATTTCCTGTAATTTGTCCTACGGTAAATATTCAACCAAGAACACAACCACGCAACAAGTAACCCTAAAAAAGGAATTAGAGACAAATAATAAAGAATTTTGTAAGAAACAAGTTTTTTATTCATAGAGAACTCCTTTACCAAAATTTAATCGTTATTTTAAAGCCTATACCCAAAGAAAAGCCAAAAGTAAATTTACCATCTTTAAACTTAAGAGTAGCCCCAACGGAACCAACTAAAAGTTCAGCATCAACATATTCAGAATATGCTCCAACTGTTAATGCGGTTGCTTGTGCATCTAAAATTGTATAATTATTTTCCATAGGTTGAATATCAATAATATCCAAATTTACTGACCCATCTTTAATTCCCAAATAATCCGTATCGCTGAAATATACTCGCCCATCCAACAAATCAAAGCCAGCAGAAAGAATTGTAACCCCAGTATTAAAATTTAACGCCGTAAATTCATATCCGCCAAAGTTCAATTCAAATTTGCTTAAAAGCAATTCCCCTGCAAATAATAAATTGTTCCCAAGATATTTAAATGGATTATTGCTAATTTTGTATGTACGACGAGGCTGGTATCTGCCACTACGCCAAATATAATTTTTGAAATTATATAACGACCAAATATCTACTTCTGTACTTACTTCTGGCGATGTCCCAGTTTTATCAATATAATAAACTGGTTTATTATAACAATACGAATAAAGATTTAACCCATTCGATACTTTTGAGGTTAAAAATTGTATTCCGTCAATCGTCATAAATCTGCCGATTTCGGGGTCGTAGTATCTTGTCTTAAGGAAGTACAGTTTCGTTTCGATATCGTAATAGTATCCACGATAACGGAAAGGATTGAGATTGCCGATATGGTTTACATCAGAGATA
>JAZNMA010000058.1:0-1599 GCA_045579345.1 Christensenellaceae bacterium
ACGTTAACTATCACGTGTGCACCGTTAGCATTAGACGTTTTAGCGGAAATTACAGGGAAATCTTATGACGCCACGAGTAAAGCTATGGTCGAGGGTGTCAGAGATTTTGGTCGTAATTTTGCGTTAGGTTATCGCACCAGAGATACACGCGGCAAATATCGGTATGTATGGTATTTAAAAGGTAGTTTTGGAGTGCCGGACGAAACATTTGCAACAGAAAACGCCGGAACAGAAACAAATAATATGACTCTTACATATACAGCGGTTATGACTGAACATGAATTTTCAGAACAAATAGACGGTAAAGCAGCAGGATCGGTAAAAAGCATAGTAGTAGACGGCAGTCAAAACGAAAACGTGAACGCGGATAATTTCTTTACAGCAGTTGTTACCCCGAAAAACATAAGTACAGCATTTGCAACTACTTAATTTAAAAACCGAGAATCTAAAGCAAGGGGCGGTTTACGCCCCGTTAAATAAACAAAGAGGAGATTAAAATCATGTTAGAACTAAATATTTATAAAACAGAAAACGGAGTAAAAACAATCGAAAAAACGTACAGAGCGGAATCATATGAGTTGATGTTCGGTACTATTGAAGACTTTTTAAACTTAATCAACGTTGAGGGTGCAGCGGCAGAGGCCGATATAAACAAATTATTAATTAAAAACGTCGGTAAATGTTTCAACCAGATTAAACCATTGTTAAAAGAGGTGTTCAACGGTTTAACAGATGAAGAATTGACACGCACCAAAGTAAAAGAGATTGTTACGGTTTTAATGATTATTTTCAAAAACGCACTAGCTTGAATTGAAAGTTTATCAGACGGTAAAACACATCAAATAAGCATGTTCGAAAAGAAAAAAACTATTTATCAATTGTTATTTGAAATGAATATGAATATTTGTGAAAGATTCACGTCTTTAAATCCGTTTGATATACGGCGAAAGCCGGCGAGAGAAGTATTTTTATTAGTTAAAAGACTAAATGAATACAATAAAAACAATTTAAGCAGCAACGGCAAAAAAGTAATTAGAAGGCCAGCAGGCGATACATGGTTTTAATTTAAAGGGGTGATCACATGTCACAAGGCGAACAAAATATAACTCTATCTTTTAAAGCGGATATTAAGGATTTAAAAGCCGGGATATCCGACGCAAATAAAAGTATTCAATTAGCGAACGCACAATTTAAATCAGCGAGTGCAGGGCTAGAAGATTGGGAGAACTCCACAGAAGGAGTAAACGCGAAACTAGAACAATTAAACAAGATACTAACCGCGGAAAATAAAAAGTTAGAAAATTATAAAACGCAATTAAAAAGGACAAACCAAGAAGAAGCAAAAAACGTAAAAACGGCCGAAGAGTTACGCAAAAAATACGAACAAGCAGCGACACAGTACGGTAAAACCTCAAAAGAAGCGAATACATATAAAACCGAACTAGCAAAAGTCGAAAAAGAAATAGCAAGTAATGCTAAAGAGACCGAAAAACTAAACGTAACTATTTTGAACCAAGAGGGCAAAATTGCGTCAACCAACAAAGAATTAAAAAAATATCAAAACCACCTAGAAAAAGTGAAAAACGCCGAAAAAGAGGT
>JAZNMA010000059.1:0-5858 GCA_045579345.1 Christensenellaceae bacterium
TAATAAAATGCTTGACATTTACCAAATGGTAAATATATAATATATATACCAAACGGTAAAGGGGGGACAAATATGAAAAATGAAGTTAAAACTGAAATTATTAAAAAGTTTATGATTGAAAACAAAATAAGCAAAACAGCCTTTTGCAAAATGTGTAAAATTAGTCCAAGTACGTTAAAAAAGATTATGAACAAAGAACACAACTTTGGTATAATTGCACTTTTTAAAATTGCAAAAGTAATCAAAATTCAAGTATATCAAATGTTTAACGAACCAAAGTGAAAATCCCGCCACGGCTTTACAATCAAAAAAGTGCAGTAGCAAAAGTGCGTGTCCCATAGGGATTTTTATAAACATTTTATAATTGCACTTTCAAGCGGAGAAAAATCAGATTCCATTACGGAGTCTGATTTTTTTGTTTAACTCTCGTTATTAAATGGCGAGAGTTTTCTTTATACAATCTTAATGCCGACGAGAAAAATCATAACGTATTCTTTATAAAAAATATAGTACAATAATTAGTGAAGAAAGATATTCTAGAGGTGTGTTTATGGAAGTTAAAACAAAATTCAAATTATCTTCCTTTCAAATTATTTTACTCGGTTTTGCAGCAGTAATTTTTATTGGGGCATTTTTGCTTTCCCTTCCTATATCGAGCAAATCGAGCGAATGGACTTCCTTTATTGATTCCTTGTTCACTTCAACGTCAGCTGTATGTGTGACTGGGCTTGTTGTTTTTGATACGGCAACGCATTGGACGATTTTTGGGCAAATAATAATATTGATTTTAATCCAAATCGGTGGTATGGGGATTGTAACGGTAGCGATATCGTTTGCGCTACTTTCAGGTAAAAAAATTGGTCTTTTTAGTCGTGGCACGATGAAAGAAGCAATATCTGCTCCAAGCGTAGGAGGCATAGTTCGTTTAGTTGGCTTTATAATAAAAGGAATATTTGTTATAGAACTAATCGGAACTTTAATAATGCTTCCCATTTTTTGTAAAGATTATGGAGTTGAAGGAATTTGGATGGCAATATTTCACTCTGTATCTGCATTTTGCAATGCGGGGTTTGATATTATGGGGACGAAAAGTGGAGATTTCAGTTCGCTAACAAATTTTTCTGCACAACCCATAATTAGTATAACTGTTATGCTATTAATTGTAATAGGCGGTATTGGTTTTCTTGTATGGGAAGACGTTTGCAAGCATAAATGGAGCGTAAAGAAATATAGAACTCAAAGTAAAGTCGTTCTACTTGTAACGGGACTTTTAATGCTTTTCCCTTCCGTTTATTTCTTTTTCTTTGAGTTTACTACTTTACCGATAGGTGAAAGAATTCTCGTTTCTTTATTTCAAGCCATAACCCCGAGAACGGCAGGATTTAATACGGCAAATATAACCGCTATTAGTGGAACAGGCTTGTTGCTTATGATAATTCTTATGTTAATTGGAGGCTCGCCGGGTTCTACGGCAGGCGGTATGAAAACGACTACGGTTGCGGTATTATTCTCATCTGCAATATCCGTATTCAAGAAAAAAGACAATGCAGAACTTATGAAACGTAGAATAGATGATGATACTGTTAAGAATGCTATTACAATATTCTTGATGTACGTAACGTTGTTTGTGCTTGGCGGAATGATAATGAGTTCCATTGAAGGGTTGCCAATTATGACATGCCTTTTTGAAACGGCATCGGCAATCGGTACGGTTGGGTTAACTCTAGGTATTACGGCATCTCTTGGGATAATATCGAAAATAATATTGATGATTTTGATGTTTTTTGGTCGTGTTGGCGGGTTAACCCTTATATATGCGGCTTTAGGTGGAAATAAAAAACAAGTTTCAAAGTTGCCGATAGACAATATAACGGTAGGTTAAGGAGAAGATATATGAAGAAAAAATCAATTTTGCTTATTGGACTTGGTCGTTTTGGAAAGCATATCGCTATGAAATTAAACGAACTTGGACACGAAATTATGGCAGTTGACCACGACGAAGAAAAGGTCAATGAGATTATGCCTATTGTAACCAATGGACAAATTGGCGATAGTACAAACGAATTATTTTTACGTTCGCTTGGCGTGGATAATTACGATGTTTGTATTGTTACCATCGGAGGCGATTTTCAAAGTTCGCTTGAAACTACTTGTTTATTGAAAGAACTTGGGGCAAAAAAAGTCGTTTCGCGTGCTGAACGTGACGGGCAGGCAAAATTCCTATTACGGAACGGTGCGGACGAAATAGTATATCCTGAAAAGCAACTTGCGTCTTGGATGGCGATTCGGTATAGCGCAGACCATATTCTCGACTATATAGAGTTAGATGAATCTTGTTCGATTTTTGAGGTTTCCGTTCCAAAAGAATGGATAGGTAAAAGCATTTTGCAAATTGATATACGCAAGAAATACAAAGTTAATATCATAGCGATTAAGGAAAATGGAAAAATAAATGCAATGTTTGCGCCTGACACTGTACTAACATCAAAGAAAACGTTGCTCGTGTGTGGAGAGTATAAAGCGTTGAAAAAGTGTTTTAATATATAAAAACGGTAAAAATACAAATTTATAAGGAGGTTACATAATGGAAAACGAAGTATTAAGAGATATATTATTAGTAATAACTGTGTTGGCTGTTTTTGTTTTCGGCTTTTTCGTTATGAAACGTCTTGACAAATTTTTGAACGAGAATTATAAACCGTATTTTAGAGAAGATGAAGAAAAACCGACACGAATCATACATAACGAAGATGCATCGGACGAAGAAATCCTTTCAGACATAAAAAAGGTTAAAGAAAAAGGTGGCAAGATGAAAGTAGTTATTTCCAATGAAGATGACTTTTGTGATGGATAAAATAATTAAGGAGCATAGGTTGTAATAGATTTTTTTGAAAAGATATGTTATAATAGAAATGTAAAAAATAAAAAGGAGATGAAGTATGGTGCAAAATGCGGAAAAACAATCCAAGAAAAAAGAGCATATTTTAGTTGGGCTATCTTCTGCTCCTTCCAATTTAAAAATTGTTGAAACAGCAGCGAAAATGGCAAGAGCGTTTGACGCTAATCTTACTGCGTTGTATATAAAAACTTCCCAAAGTGAAGTCTTATCAGAGGAAAATGCAAAGCGATTACAAAATAATATAAAGTTTGCAGAACGAATGGGAGCAACGATTGTGACCGTTTATGGTGAAGACGTAGCGCTTCAAATGGCTGAATACGCAAAAACGTCAGGGGCGACCAAAATCGTTATCGGTAGAAATGCAACGAAAAGAGCGGGAATTATACGAAAACCTACTCTTGCGGATAAATTGATTGCTCTTGCTACGAATATAGATATTCATATTATTCCTGATGCTGATTCTGATTTAAGAGAACAAAAAGTAGCTTTATTTAAGAAAACAAATGCTTTGTCTATTGTCAAAGATCTTGCAATAAGTCTTGGAGTAATTATAGTTACTTCTTTAATTGGACTATTTTTTGCCCATCTTGGCTTTTCTGAAGCTAATATTATAACGCTTTACATTCTTGGTGTGTTGATAACATCTATAGTTACGAGCAGTAAATTAGCGTGGGGATTTTCTTCGGTAGCAAGCGTATTGATATTTAATTTTCTATTTACAAAGCCAAGATTTTCATTAATGGCTTACGGTGACGGATATCCTATTACGTTTGCGATTATGTTTGTCGCTTCTTTAATTACGGGTAGTTTGGCGTCTAAAATGCATAACCAAACGAAACAATCTTCACAAGCGGCATATCGAACGAAAATTCTTTTTGATGCTAATCGGTTATTACAACGTGCAAGCGACGACGAAGAAGTTCTGAAAATAACGGCGGAGCAATTAAAAAAGTTATTAAATAGAGAAATTGTTATTTTTAAGCAAAATAAAGATGCTTTGCAAACTCTCGTTTATGCGTTAGATGATTCATTTCAGATGGGAGAAAAGGAACTTAATATAGCTACGAGCATACTTATAAACCATTCTTATGATTATAAAGATGCTCAACTAAGATGTGATTACTATCCCCTTAAAACGCAATTACGAACATATGGTATCGTTGCCGTATATAAGAATGAAAAAGAAATTGATTCTTTTGAGAATAGTATTGTATTATCACTTGTGGGCGAATGTGCGTTAGCTCTTGAAAATCTTTTTAACGCAAAAGAAAAAGAACTTGCCGCAGTGCTTGCCGAAAATGAACAATTGCGTGCAAATCTACTTCGTGCAATTTCACACGACTTGCGTACTCCGTTGACTGCTATTTCGGGAAATGCGAGCAATCTTATTTCAAACGCATCTTCCTTTGACGAACAGACTAAATTATCAATTTATAACGACATTTACAACGATTCAATGTGGCTTATAAATCTTGTTGAAAACTTGTTGTCCATAACTCGCCTTGAAGAAGGCAGAATGAATCTAAACTTCACGGCTGAACTTATTGACGAGGTTGTGGCTGAAGCCGTTAAACACGTTCATATGCGTCAAGGTGGACAAAAAATAACCGTAGTCCATAAAGATGAATTTTTGCTTGCAAAAATGGATACACGCTTAATTATTCAAGTTATTATCAATATCCTTGATAACGCTATAAAATATACGCCGAAAGATTCAATGATAACTATAACCACTGAAAAACAAAAAGATAAAGCAATAATTAGTATTGCCGACAACGGCGCAGGTATTCCAGATGAATTAAAAGAGCGTGTTTTTGATATGTTTTATACAGGGGCTAACAAGATGGCAGATAGTCGTAGGAGTATCGGGTTAGGTCTTGCTCTTTGTAAATCTATAATTAGCGTGCACGGCGGAGAATTTTTCGTAAAAGACAACGTGCCGAGTGGCGCTATATTTACCTTTACTTTACCTATTGGAGAGATAAAAATAAATGAATAATCCTGTGATATTGATAGTTGAAGATGACGCGCCTATCCGTAATTTAATTACGACTACGTTAAAGGCGCACGAATACAAATACTTAACCGCTCAAAACGGAGAAAACGCAATAATGCAAGCATCTTCACACAATCCCGATATTGTTTTGCTTGATTTAGGTCTTCCTGATATTGACGGGATAGAGGTAATAAAAAAGATACGAACTTGGTCGGAAATGCCAATTATCGTTATCAGTGCCAGAAGTGAAGATAATGATAAAATAGAAGCGTTGGATGCAGGCGCTGATGATTATTTAACCAAACCGTTTTCTGTGGAAGAATTGCTTGCGAGAATTCGTGTTACCACACGAAGATTGTCTGTCTTGCATTCAGCAATGCAATCGGACTCACTATTTACAAACGGTAATCTTAAAATTGATTATGCCGCAGGTTGCGCGTATATCAACGGCAACGAATTGCATTTAACACCTATTGAATATAAATTGCTGTGTTTGCTTTCTCAAAACGTAGGGAAAGTTCTCACCCATACCTTTATAACTCAAAAGATTTGGGGCGCGGCTTGGGAAAGCAACGTTGCGTCCTTGCGTGTGTTTATGGCAACGCTTCGAAAGAAGATTGAAATAGAACCAGATTCTCCACAGTATATTCAAACGCATATCGGCGTGGGATATAGAATGATGAGAATAGAATAATATTACAGTTATAAAAGAAAAAAATACACAAACTCAAGAGATTAAAGTAGATGTTTCGTCGAAAAATTAAGCAAAATAAAATTACCGACAAGAAATGCTAAAATTCTAGCAATAAAAATCCACGGGGAATAGGCGTGTTTTTTGTTGGCGCAGAGAAGAGGAGGTTGGGGCGCAAGTGCCCCAAAGTGTCGTCGCTAAAAAGACGCTTGTAAAAAGGTTGTGTTTTACGGTGTACGCTCCTCGCGTGAACCTCCGAGAATTCGGAGTTT
>JAZNMA010000060.1:0-13947 GCA_045579345.1 Christensenellaceae bacterium
ATGTTTCACGTGAAACATTCCCCAATTGTCAGATAATTACCTGCAATTACATTCCCGTCCCATACCGTGAAACATCCGTGAAACATACCTAAAAACATTTATCCAAAAAACGCATTACAACTATTGCAAAACGCATTACGTTCTGTTAATATAGTTCTCGTAAGAACAGACGCCTTACATTCATTATTCATTAATTGTTTTTCTGCGGCCGCAACTCCCCCCCAGCGGCCGCAACTCCCCGCGGGTGATGTCTGGAGACAAGAGGCTACCATTAGAACGCCTCTTGCGAGTTCGATTCTCGTAATCGCCCATTTGGCAGCGTTTACGATGACGTCTGTAGGTTCGAATCCTAGCGCTGCCTCTAGTTCTCTATTTATAGAGGGCTATATAACCGCAAGCACTGGGAAGCTTGCACAAGCCGCCCGTCCCAGCGGGCGCATATGAGAAACTCTCACAGACGCGACAAGAAGCAACCAAAACAAGACAAGAGGCGAGAAGCCAGGAGGAAAGACTATGTTAAGCAAGAAAGAATTATTTAATGCACGCTCTTCATCAGAAGAGCTCACAGAAGGCCTTGTAATCGAGGTTAAGGCCGTAGGCACTTACCCAGACAAGGATAAGGACGGTAACGACGTTAACGTTTCCGTAATCGTTGACAAGGACGGCACTGTATATGCCGGCATCAGCTCAACAGTAGCGGAGTCTATTCCAATGTTAGACGAGCTTATTACAGAAGCCGACGAAAACGGTGAGAGCGTAAGCGTCGAAGTTATCCAGAAGACAAGCAAGAACGGCCGCAAGTTTACTCAACTCAAGGCGCTCTAGTTTGCATATATCGTAACTATTAATTTAAGCTTTACAGCTTTGTTGCAGAAATCTAAAAAATAGAAATCAAGCCCCGTTATTTGACGGGGCTTTTCTTCTATAATATACTAACCAATAGGAGGAAAATATCATGTTGACAATAGAAGACATCATCACACTAGGAAAAATGGGTTATACGAGTGCAGACGTTGCAGCGATGCAAGCGGCATCAGCTCCAGCAACTCCAGTAGCTCCAGCAACTCCAGTAGCTTCAGCTGATTCAGTAGTTCCAGCAACTCCGGTAGCTTCAGCAACTCCAGTAGCTTCAGCTGCTCCGGTAGCTTCAGCAACTCCAGTAGCTTCAGCTGCTCCGGTAGCTTCAGCAACTCCAGTAGCTTCAGTTGCTCCGGTAGCTTCAGCTGCTCCAGTAGTTCCAGCAACTCCAGTAGTTCCGGCTCGGCTTGGTGCATCCGCCGGTGTAGCTCCAGTTGTAACACCAGCTCCAGCCGCTCCAGCATCTACGCCGCTAACAGTCGAGCAAGCAACCCAGCTTTTCCAGCAATTTACAGTTAACGGAGTAGCTAACGGCGTTGACCTTCCTCCAAACGTCGACGACGTTCTAGCTTCTCGATTCAACTCTCTATATGGAGTTGATATATCGAAAGGAGATAAATAAATGGCTAATACATTTGTACCTATCGACGTTTACGCGATAGTTAATGAGGTAGCAGCGCAAGCAACCGGCCGCCAAGATTTACGTGCAGTAGATACATCTACATTCGTAGCAGTTGGCGCAGTGCTTACGGCTACACAGTATCAGCAAGAGAACACTCTCAATGCTATCGGCCTAGTGCTCTCTCGCACAATTTACGGCGTTCGTCCTTACCGCTCAAATTTAGATATTCTTCGAGCAGATGAGCAGCGTTGGGGTGCAGTAGTTAGAAAGCTCAATCCTCTTGACATGGATGCTGAGGAAAGCCAGGACTACAACACAGACTTAAATCCTACACAGTTAGCAGACGGTCAGTCTATTGATATGTATAAGATTAAAAATCTTAAAGTTATCGAGCTTGACTTCTGGGGTACTAAAAAGCTTCAAACTCACATTACCAGATATCGCGACCAGCTAGCCGGAGCTTTTGAGAGTGAAGGCGAGTTCATGCGTTTTATTGACGCGATTATGACAGAGTTTTATAACTCTATCGAGCGCCGAAACGAGGCTAGAACTAGAGCCGTAGTTCTCAACGCAATTGCTGGCACATATGCAATGATAACAGACGTTCCGGATTGCGTTGTTGACGTCGTTGCCGGCTACAATGATAAGAAGGGCACTAGCTACACAAGAGATGAGCTTATTAACGAGCACGCAGAAAGCTTTCTAAAGTACTTTGTTGCAACAATCAAAAAGTACGGAAAGCGCCTAAAGGATTCAACATCAATGTATCATGCAAACCTAACCGGAAAGCCGGCATTTGTGAGGCATACACCGGAGAACTTGCAGCGTCTTTTAATGTATGAGCCTTACTTCATTGACGCAGAAACAGAAGTCATGCCTACGGTTTTCAACCCGGATAAGCTTTCTATCGGGGAATACCAGGGAGTTAATTTCTGGCAAGACCCAAAACAGCCGGAGAAGGTAAGTGTAGCAAAGGCTAATATAGTTGATGTATCGGACGGTACATCTAAGGACAGCGACGCAGTAGCGCTCGACTCCGTTCTTGGTATGCTATACGATGTCGAATTTATGGGCGTGTTCCCTCAATTTGAATATAGCTCAGTCACTCCATTCAACAGTGCCGGCGGCTACTGGAATCTATTCTATCATTGGCGTTTCAATAATTGGACGGATTATAGTGAAAATCACATTTTGTTCATTGCTGGCCCGGGCGGCACAGAAGACCAGAACGGCACAGAAGACCAGAACGGCACAGAAGACCAGAACGGCACAGAAGACCAGAACGGCACAGAAGGCCAGAACGGCACAGAAGGCGAGACCTACACAGAAGAAGCTCTAAACGCTCTCACAGTTGATGAGCTTAAGGCTATTGCAAGAGAGCTTGAAATTAGCGGTTATTCTTCAATGAATAAGGCTCAGCTTGTAGAGGCTATTCTTGCGGCTCAGCAGTAACTATAAATTTAGGCTAGTCTAATTTAATAGGCTAGCCTTCTTTTAAATAGGAGGTTATATTATGGATTACAACGCAATTGTTCAACTAGTCGGTGGCGTCGGCTTTCCGATAGTAGCGTGTTGCGCTATGGCCTACTACATCAAAACGACACACAAGGAACTTACAGATGCACTCTATAACAATACTAGAGCGATAACGGCGTTAATGGCTAAGTTAGACATTAACGAGGAAGATTTAAAGAGGTGATAATATGAGAGATTTACTTATTAATAATTGCCTTAAATGCATCGGCGTGCCTTATGTTTGGGGAGGCGAGTCCAGAGCGGAAGGCGGCTTTGATTGTTCCGGCTTTGTTTATCGAGTACTTAATGATACGGGTTTAAAAGTCGGCCGTGTAACTGCCCAAGGCTATTATGTTAAGTTTAAGGGCAACCCTTGCAGCATTCAAACAAAAGGCGCGCTTTTATTCTTCGGTAAGTCAACGAGTTCTATAACTCACGTAGCTATCTCGGACGGGCACGGGAAGATGTACGAGTCAATTGGTAGCAAGGCTAACACTAAGACTAACCCAGGTAAGGGCGTCACTTATTCTAACATTAATAGAAGGCATGATTTAATAGCAGTTTGCGATCCTTTAGCTAAAGTCCTAAGTCCATTCTATCCTAAATATACGGGCACTTCCGTGAGACTTGATGAAATACTTAAGACAGTAGGCGCGCCTTTTGGTTCCGTTAATAATAGGAAGAAACTAGCTAACATTAATGGTATCGTTAATTATAAGGGCAGCCTTAGCCAGAACTTGAAGTTGATAGCACTCGCTAAGTCCGGAAAGTTGGTGAAGGTATGAGAGTTAGACTATACAAGACTAATAAGCGCTTAAAGTCTACGCTGCAGTTAGAGCTAGACGAAGAGCTTAACCCTCCGGTACACGTATTTGAGAATGCGCACCTAAAAGAGCAAACAGATATAGACTTTCCTACCTTCGAGCTGGGCGGCCAGTACTTTGATGCTAACTATCTTTACGTAGACGACTGGAGGCGCTACTACTTCATAAGAAAGTACAAGCTGGGAACGGCTAAAATTTATGAGGTACAATGTGAAGTTGACGGCCTGGCATCTCTTAAAGAGGACATCTTAGGAAGTAGGCAGTTCGTTCTCTATTCGTCCAGTAACTATAATCGTTGGATAAGAGACGATAGAACGCCAATAATTGCGCGCCCGCCGGAAACGCTACTTTCGCATTCTTCGCCAACTATTGGAGAGTATACTGTATTCGATGATGAAGTCGTCGACCCGTTAGTGATACTTGCGACCGTATCGCAAGAGAGCGGCCTCTCTTATTGGAAAATGAGCCGCAATAGCGTTAATCACTTATTAGACTCATTAACCAGAGCGGGCTCTACCATATGGGGAGCTTTACAAGAGCAGTTCGGTGATGCTTTAGGCTCTATTATATCGGCATACCGTTTACCTATTAATAGTGCGGTCATTGAGGCGGGGGAGATTGAAGATATATATTTAGGATCCTATCATGTACAAGACGGCGAACAATCTTATATCCAGGCTAGAAGATTAACTAATACCTTTATTAATTTTAGAGGGCGTTGCGGCATACCTACGGGCTACTTAGATTATAGGGTGTTCGAGCCTTACTCGAGGCTTAAGTTAAGACTTCCGTTTGTTGGCCTAGTTGATATATCACATGAAGATTTTGCGGGCAGTGTCTACTACCAGGGTTTAGTTAATCTCCTAAATGGGAAAATTGTTTGGACGATATACAACGATGAAAACCATAGCAAGGCCATAGCTACATACAGTGGCCAGTGTGGCGAGAATTTGCCGCTCGCAACTTCCCAAATTCAAAACGCAGAGAGTTTAGTCAACGCCGTAGCTGGAAGCACTACGGCCGCAGCTACCGCGGTGCTAAATCCCGCCGCCGGGCTAATAACGGGTATAGCTACCGTGGCTAATTCGTTTTACCATTTAACTAAAGAAACTAGTAATCTTATCGGCAGTTATTCCGGAGGCATAAGTGAAATAATGAGTAAACGCGTCGAGGTAGTTTTAGAAAAAATGGAAACTGCAGAAGAGCCGGACAACTTGCGCAAGCTGGAAGGCCGTCCGCTTATGCAAGTAGTTAGCCTAGAAAATTTAACTGGATACTGTAGGACGGTTAACGCTTCTTTACAGATAAGCGCAACCGCAGAGCTAACAAGACATCTAGAGCAATTACTTGATAGCGGAATCTACATAGAATAGAAAGGAGGAAATAAGATGTATAATCAACCAATGGGATATATGGCTCAGAGCTTTACAAGCTTCTTCAATATGCAGCCTTCTACAGTTAAAGGCATCTTTAACGCGACAACTCAGCACTATAAGCGCATATTATATAATGAAGTGAAAAGTCGTTACGAGTTCGGGCTACCTCAAAATGTAGCTATGAACTGGTTTAGATTTTGGACTTTCGAGTTCGGCAGCATCTGCTTCATATATACAAGGGAATTTGGATGGATTGCTCAGCCTTACGGAATTAGCGCGCTAGATATTAACTATCAACCTAAAGAAGTAACGGTATCTAATCCGAACTTGCCAGATACTAAGCGCGGCCTTGTTGGAATTAATGCTGTAATAATACATTGCTTTGATGATTACTACGGCTTTGACGGCATCGTCACAAAGTACGCCGAGATGCTAGCCCAGTGCGACAGAAATGTCAACGTGAATTTAATGACTAGCTTAAGCTCTAAGCTCTTCGCAGCGAAGAACAAAAAGCAAGCCGATGATATGAAGCTAGCACTAGCAGAAGCTACACAAGGGGCGCCGGTAGTTTTTCAGCTGGATGAAGGCATCGACGGATTAGATGTTAAGTCTATTATGGGAGACTTCAAGAGTGAATTTATCGCCGACAAAACTATGATAGTAAAAAGACTCATTATTAATGAGTTTTTAACAGTTGTAGGCCTTAACAACGCTAACATTGACAAGCGCGAGCGCCTAAACGGTGATGAAGTAAACGCTAATAATGAAGAAGTAAAGTCTATTGCTTCTATAGTATTGGAGAATCTGCAAGAAGGCTTTAAAGAACTTCGCCTACTTACTGGCTTAAGCGAAAGCGAATGTTATGTTAAATTTAGGGAGTTTCCGAAAGAGGAAGGAGGGGTAAACGATGATAGCAAGAACGACACTATACGGCTTTAATAATTACCTGGAAGCAGAAGGCGGATTATTTAGCAACATCGACCTTCCAGAAGATAGATTTGACAAAGACATATTAACGGGATTAATCTTTGATGAGTGCGGAGACTTGTATCCCTATTACCAAAACCCCGTAACACTTAAGCGCCAGATAGAACAATTTTTTGCTCGTTATAAAGAACAGTTTACGAGAGCTTGGGACGCGCTCTACTCAGATTATAACCCTATCGAAAATTACGATAGAATGGAAAGTTGGAGCGATAGCGCTTCTAACTCTGAGAGTACAAGCGAAAGCGTGCACGCCTCAACCTCAAACAGTGACAGCAGCGCTAACTCACTTGTTAACCAGGTAGCGCCTTACGATGACGAAACTTTCAAGAATAGAGAAAAGAGCGCATCGGAAGGCAACAGCGCCGGGCAGTCTTCTAATGACACCAACGGCAACGCTAAGCGCGATGAAATCAGATTTAATAGGCACGACGGCAGAATACACGGCAACATCGGCGTGACCACTACCCAAAAAATGATAAACGAATCTTTAGAGCTCGCAAACTTTGACATATATCTCTGGGTAGTGATACTCTTTAGAGAGAAGCTTATTTCATCAATATTATAATAGGAGGTTATATTATGTCTTATAACACTGAATATCCTTACATTGACCCTAACCGCGTCAATACAGACTGGCAGCTTAATAAGATTAAAGAGTTCGAGACGACTCTCGAAAGCTGGAAGACAACCATCGAAGAAATTGAAGAAGCCATTAAAGAGTTTAACAAGTTCGACGGGCGCATCGCAGCGCTAGAGACTAAGACAGACGCCCAGGGCTTGCAGATTGCATCATTAGAAAGTGGCCTTCAAGCAGTCCGCGCTGCTATTGTTACAATCGAGTCCAATTTATTGGACATGGGAGAGCGCCTTAACTACTTGGAAGACTCTTACGACTCTATTATTAGGGTAGTAGATATTAAGCTTGCTACTCTTAAAGCAGAGCTAGAAAGCACCCTAGAATTTGAAACAAGAGAGCGCATTCTTGCAGATTATGAGTTAGGAGTTCGCTTGGAACGCCTGGCACTATCTACCGCGACAGCGCTAGAAGAATTTAGAGAAGAGCTTGGTAAGAAGGAAGTGACAGAGCTTTACAATCCTATTGCGGGAAGAAAGCTATCTCTTGATGCTAATAATAGGAAGCTCTATGTAGACCTTCGCGACCGCGGCATCACTTACGGCCAGATGTTAGAGCGTCCTAAGACTTATAGGGGGCTCGCCAAGTTTAGATATAAAGACCTGGCTCTTAAAGGCGGTGAAATCTTTAAGTATATCGGCGGCATCTTGAGCCCTATTACTGGAAAGCTGGAGCTAACACGCCAGAGCTTAAGCCTATTAATAGGAAGGATTAGCGGCTCTTATACTTATGAAGACTTCGAGAGCAAAACGTTTGCAGATCTAGCGGCTCTCGGCTATACTTATAGTCAGATGATGTCTTATAATCCAAATTTATAGGAGGTTAAATTATGAGTTATTCAGAAAGTACAACTCACTTCAACTGGCCTCTTCCAGAAGAGACCGATTTATTTAATGGTCTCGATGACAACCAGATGAAGGAAGACCTAGACGAGAAAATCTATAACTTAGAACAGCAGTCAACCGGCGACCATGAAGCAGTAACGCAGTTAAACGGCCGCGTTACAGAAGTCGAGCAGACTGTAGGCGGCTATGATGCGCGGATTGAGCAGCTCGAGGGAACTGTAGGCGAACACGCTGAGAGATTAGTTAATCTAACAAACAGACAGACGGAGCTTAGCCGCAGATTAACCGGCAAGGCCGGGGAATCTACAATTGCCGCAGAGTACAACGAGGAAGAAAGCTACTCAGTAGGTGACTTTGTATATTATGCTAATATCCTTTACAAGTGCGCCGTTGCATCGGCTACACCAGCGGGTGAATTTGACTCTAATAACTGGGATATTGCTATTTTGACAGATGAGCTCGGCGGAACTACTCCAACACCTGGCACTATTGCGGCGACAAACGTTTCGTTTGATGATACGACAGCCCAGCTTGGAGCCGATGACGCCCAGGAGGCAATTGATGCTCTTGCGGTTAAAATTAACCAGCTGGACTCTGATTTGATTAAGTCCGCATCAAATAATGTGACACTCACTTATAACACGGAACAAACAAGAACTATAGGTTCTCTGTCTACCATATTCCCAGCATTAACTGGCCTTACGATTAATAAGGTTAAGTCTTTACTTTGTGTTAACACTACAGACTCGACTCCAGTAGTTGGAATGCTGGGCTATGACGGCTCTGTCTATACTAAGTCGTTCGCTGACCTCACGGGCCAAAAGGTTATTAAAGTATCAATTACTTACATTGACTAAACCTAGAAATAACAGAACCCTTCCCGTACTGGGAAGGGTTCTTTTTCATTTGGCCTAGCTATTGGCAAGAATAGCCCGCAAGCCGCTTTTCGTCACGGCGCCTTGCCGGCGCGGGCGGCCAGGCTCACTTACTATTATATATTAACTAATCACTTCTAGCAACCTTGCTTTAATATCGTAGGTTTCAAAAGTAATCAGCCCTTTGATATAAGAAATCCATAGCTTGTGGCCGTATGTTCTCACGAATAAAAGCTTCTCAGCTTGCTTCTTAGTTTTGAAGTTTTCAACCTTGCCTACTGTATAAGTAGCGTAAAGCTCGCGGCCTCCTACGCGCTGCCAGATGTAAATATCATCAAGCGACACAAGAGGCCTATAGCCTTTAACTTTGCGATAAGCTATATTGCTAAAATCGTTGTAAGCGAATTCGTTATTGTATGCGGCATCGTAGAAGTCAGTGCCCTTAGTTAGAGCAGTTAGAGCTCGTTTGTCTCTGGCTTTCGCAAGCTCTCCAGAATCCTCTAATAGATGAATAGCAAAGCGGCGCTTCTTATCATAGTAATCTTTTTGACCCTTGCTAATCATCTTTTCGCAGACGCTAACGAGGCCCAGTTCCTTAAATATTGGATTGTAGATGTTAAAGGCGTTAGCCAAACAAAAAAGAAATAAAGGAGGCTCGCCATTATCTTCTCTATCTCGATTAATTGTATCATATCCATTTAGTAGCGCTGCGCCTAGTCCGGAAGGTATACGCTTGTGCTGCTCTGGGATAAATTCATCGACTATCCAGGCCGTAACATCTGAATAGTCTTGGCCTCTAATATCACACAAGTCTACCAGGCTGCAACTATAGCCGTACTCTTTAGCGCTTCCTATTATGATTTTACCTTTCTCGTCGACTTCATAATCACAGATAGAGCTTACTAAGTCGCCCGTTGATACTATACCGATAGAACGGCCTTCATTTTTGTTAATTCTTTTAAAGGGATTACCCTTCTGGGAAGTTTTTTTACATAGAATTTCCTTCTGTTCTTTTGGAGTCAGACGGCTAAACATGAATTTTTCGCCCGTGTCTTCATAGCGCTCAACACCTCCATCTAGAGCGCCGTAAGTCTTACCGTCACCTCTCGCGCCTACAAAAAATTGAAAAGGAAAGCGTGGGTCTAAATAATCCCAAATCCAGGTAAACTTAGAATTTTTCGGCATATAGTTCAATTATCCTTTCGTATTCGTGAGTCCTACCTATTGTATACGTGTCTGGAAGTACGGCAACATTAGAAGCCGTTTCAATTTCTACCCCGTCAACTACGATAGTGTGAATTCCTTCATCATTATATATTAAACTATTACCGCCGGCATCCCTAAAGACGAAGCCTTTTCTAAAGTTGTTGAGGCTCTTTAGCTCTTTAGGGGCTTTAGCCTTAACAACTCCGGAGACTGTAACATGCAAGCCGTCCTTATCAGTGTAGGCGTATTTCTTCGCGCCTTGCGTAATGAATCCGGTGTACTTGCCTCTCTTGGTCTCATGCTCCAGCACTCCCAAATAGAAACGCTCGCCTTCTACATCGACATAAGCGCCTATCTTTTCCGCTTCCTTTTTAATAGCTTCATTAAGCTTCTCTATAGGACCGAAGTCTTCAAGCCGGCACTTACTAGAGTCTGTATCGCAGTACAGACATAAGTTTTTACCGGTACCGCTTGCTTCAATAACTTTTTCGAGTAAATCTCTAGCGTAGGCAGTGCAGTATACGCCGTGGGCATACACTAGATAAGAATTATAACTAGTGTTATATTTCTCCAGCGCCTCCGCTACATTGGCCTTCTGGACGTCCTTCCAGTTGGCCTCTTCGTCTATTTCGTATAAGTCTCTTACCGGGTCAGTATACATAAGGCCAAAAATAGAATTAAGTCTATTCTTGGATTTTTGATAGTAATATTGCAGCTCCGCAAGCTCAGCCCTAAGCTGCTTCTTTCTCTCGGAGCTAATAGCGACATCAAGAGCTGCCTCTTTCTTCTTTATTTTAATTTTGAGCGCGCATTTCTCTTTAAAATACTTAAGAAGCTCGTCTCTGATGCAACGAGGTAAGTAACCCTTGCGGGCCGTGTAGACGTCGTATATTGCTACATTGTCGAAGTCATATTCCTTCAATATTATATCGAAATCAAGTTCCGTGACGGTTAGATATATCTGGCCGCCGTCTTGCATGGCCAGCACTCGGCCGTTATCGTTTACGACCTTGCCGCAACGGCTTCTATTAGTAAGCTTAGCTACTGGAATGTATGGCATCGGGACGTCCTTTTTTACTCTCGGATTATCCAGGACAATTCTAAATAACATACAGTACTTATTTTTTAGGCGCTTAAACTCAGCGGCATCAACTGGCTTGCCGTACTTAGTGAACTTAGTAATAGGGTATTTTTTGAATAGTGCATAGATGTACGCACTAGTTTCGTCGAAAGAGTCTATATCTATCATAATCCTATCAACATAGTGTCTATTAGCGTGAGTATTGCCGCCTCTTCCAGCCTCCTTAAGCATGTAATAGACTTCTTCGGTCATTAGGTTACGCTTAAAATAATCACGGTAGCGCCTATCTTTTTTAGTCGCGGCTCGAAGGTCGCGGCGAACGTAGCCCGTCGAAGTTACCGGAATACTAAAGAAGTCGTCTTTATATTCGGCAAGCCTTGCCCTGACCCATTCATACAACACATAAGTGTCTGAGCCGCAGTAACTGAATTCTTGAATCGTTAAGTGACATCCTGGTACTCGGCACTTAGAATAATCTAAGTCACCTACTAGTTTTAAATGCTTAACGGCTAGCTCGTTCTTGGCCATGGCTGCAAGACTCATATTTGAGAGTCTATAAGTACATCTAAATTCTAGTCCCTTATCCGGCACTATGAATTTAATAGGCTTGCGCTTATCAGTCGCGAACACTTCGCAATCGCCGAAGGCGGCGTGTAAAAAGTCCTTCATGAATTGAGTTTCAAAACTTAAATTTTGAATCCAGCACACTAGGCGAGTTTCATTGCCACACTCGAGCCAGTCGGACAGTCTATCCATTAAGTCTATCCATTGCCTCCAGGTATCCCCATATATTAAGTAACCGTCGATGACCATAGTCCAAATATACATGAAACCCGTCTTACTTACTGGAAGCGTTGTTGTCTCTATGTCGAAGGTTATTACATTTTTACAATAGCGCTTTGGCATCTGCTTACGGTTTGGACGCTCGTAGAAGTCCCAGTTGTTAAGCCAGTAGACGCTAAACTCGTTAACATGATAGGCACGGATAAGATCTTTTTTGCCTTCCTTATTTAAAAGCCTACATACTCGCATTAGTCTTCCTCTATCTCTCTTGAATCAGTTACAAGAGCGTCCAGCTCTTCGGCTATCTCTCTAAAGCTTATAGTCATAGTTTCGTGGGCCTTCTCGTAATATTCATCAACGATACTTTGAACGTCTTCATAGCTTAAGCCCTTCTTTTCCGTGTAATAATCGTAAATTTCTTGTAAGCCTTCGGAATCGACTTGCTTCTCGGATAGATATATGTAGGCTTTTGAGCTGATGAAATCGTAAAAGCCCGCGCTTCTGGCAGTCGCTTCTGATATTGATGTATGACCTTCTTTATCACGGCCTAAATTAGTCAGTGTTGCTATTCTGGCCTCTTCTATCTGCTTATTGCCGGCAACGGTTGAGCTCTTAGCATTAAGGAAAGCTTGTAGCTGGCCTATTTCCTTTTTAAGCTCTGTAATATCTGTCGAGTAGTTAAGCTTCTCGGAAAAGCGCTTGCGCTCTCCGAGCTCAGCTTGAGCAATATCGTAAGCGCCTACGTGATAGGCCTTACCGCTGATGGGAGAGGCCGAGCGCTCTAGTCTAACCATTCGTTGATTTGCTCGTTTAGCAAGCTTACGGCGAACGGCTTGCAGCGCTTCCATAGAAGCGCTGACGTTCCAGTAGTTAGTTGTCTGTAGGTAATCCGGTCTTCTCCCCATTCGTTCTCACCTCTTCTGCTTCCTGGCTCATGCCTACAAGTGTCTCGCCTTCGTCTTCTTTTGGCATCGTCTCAAAAGCGAAATTAATTAAAGACTCAATCATGGCCGTTTTAGTAGCCTTCTTTTGGTTAGGCAGCAAATTCTCGTTAACATAGTTAACTATCGCTTCGAGTCTGGCTAGAGTCTTGCAGTCTGTTCTAATACTTAAATACTTATTTTTCATCGTCTTTTCTTTCCTCTTTTTCTAATAATATACGGGTAATTAGTGCCGCCAGAAAATCGGCTGCAAGTAGGGCGAGGGCTAAATATAAAGTGTTGTCAATTATCATTAGTAGCCTCCTACTAAAAAAACTCTAATAGACGGCGCTTATATTCTTCTATCACTGCCGCCTCTTCCGGTGATGCTTCTCTTAGCATATCCTCAGCTATATCCGTTATTACATCAATAGGACTGACTATTTTAATCATAGAACACCTCCTAACTAAATCGCGCCGTGTCTACTTCGGTAAGTCGGCTAATTAGCGTATCTATTATATCATACATGTAGACTATAGCCGCGTGCTGAAATTCCAACTCTGTAGAGTTAAGCGGCTCTTTTTCTGCCTTCTGCTGCAAAAAATTAAGGCAAGCTATAGCGTCGTCGTAGGACTCTATAGATGCTTCTAGGTTGTTAGGTTCCGAAAGCGCGGCGGGTTTGATTACTTTGTGAACCGCGTTTCTTCTTAATGGTAACATCGTTAATCCTCCTTACTGAAAATAATATCAATGCGCAGAATATTAGTCGCAATCGCCCATATTCCTTCAACTTCATAATCCTTAGAATCCTTTAAAAATGAGTCTAATTTTAATAGTCCTTCTAATATTTCCGGATCGGACTCGCGAAAAGTGCACATATTTCTAAAAATTATACACGTCTTTAATGGTATCGCCGGCAGCAACTCATTTAACTTCATTTTTTCACCTCCTATTCTAATGTTACAAAACAGCCGTTAGGACGTATGTATATTACTGTTACAGTTTCACGACTTACTCTCTCTGAATTGTCGCTATAGATATTGGAGACCGAGCACTTACGTGAATCTCTGGTTAACCTGGTCCGGGCATCACTTAAAGGGATGTCGTCTATAAAGGTTAAAGAGCGCTCATTACTTGAACGAATAATAACGCGCTCGTTGTCGTCGAGGACATCGAGCAGTTGACCGAGTAATAACATATTTTCACCTCCTGGCTTATCGCCTTGTGTAGTTTGTTGGTACATTTCTATTTTATAGAAACGTAGTGCGAGATGCAAGAGAATGTAGCGCAATTTATGGATAAATGTTTTGAGGTATGTTTCACGGATGTTTCACGGTATGCGACGGAATTGTAATTGTAGGTAATTATCTGACAATTGGGGAATGTTTCACGTGAAACATGGGGGGGTACCGGCTACTTT
>JAZNMA010000061.1:0-6511 GCA_045579345.1 Christensenellaceae bacterium
GGTTGGGATTGGGGTTGGGGTTAGGGTTGGGGTTGTTCATGTGCTGGGCCATGGCTTCAATTTCTGCGCGGGTATATCCCGCATTTACGAGGTTAATAATGTCTTTAATTTCCATATTGATTTTCCTTTCTTAATAAGTCCAACGCGCTTTTATAGCGCGGGTGTCCACGTGCGTATAATCGGAGGCTTTTCCGATACCACCAGTTCCGGGCATGATAGTTTCCAAATACTGTTGCACGTCGGAAGCTTTAACGCCTGTAACAACAATGTCTGCGGCCATGCCGTAAGTGTGCAAGCTGTCCGACGAGCTGCCTTCAACTTTAGCGTTATGCGAAACCGTTCTATAGCCGCTTGTAATATTTACAGGCTTTCCGAAATGGTCGCGCACACTCTGCAAAATCCACACTAGCAGAGGATCTACAAGTACGACGTTTGAACCGTCGCCACAAGCAAATTCGCGTACTTTGAAATTTTTAGACAACTGCACGTTAGCAGATTCTTTTTTGCTGTATACTACAACTTGAAACATTACTTGTCCTCCAACTTGTCAAGAATTTTTTCCATAACGCTAGTATTACGGTTAAGCGCTTCAACCCATGTTGCGGACTCTTCTTTATGGGCCTTTCGCTCCTGCTCCATTTCCCAAAACATCATGCACGCGCAAGCAATTGGAAATCCTACGTTGCTGATAATCTCCTTAACAATTTCTACATACTCCACTTTTAGCACTCCTTTCGTCTGGTGAATATAAAAAGAGAAAGAACCATTCGCACCCCGCACAAGGGTTTGGACGGCCTTCCGGGCCTGTGCTTGTCCTTGGTTCTTTCTCTATAAGATTATAGCATTATTTGTAGTATTTTGTCAAGAGTATTTCGCACAAAATTTCTTCAAATTCGACGTTGTTTTGCATATACTCCGACCAGATCCAAAAATAAACGCGTTGGAAGCGCGTAACATCTGCTTCGCCACTAGTGTATGTTGGGGGTGTACCTGTTTTATGTGTGGAAACGTATAGCTTTCCGCTGTTCTTATGGGAGTATATACACAACTCTCCAACTATAACGACTGGCTTATATTCAATAAGCGGTCGTACAACGACGTTTGTATAGTCGCGCTGGGCGAAATCGTTTTCTATGCTCATTTTCTCAAATTCGCTACCTTTTGTAAGTTTGTAAAGCGCCGTGTTGCGTTTTCGGCTAGAAATGGGGGACTCTGTTAGCATAAAAATACCGATACCGCGTTTTTTATCAATGGAATATTCTTGCCCTTTCTTTCTCATTTGTTCGGCCTTTTTAACCAACCCTAATTCTAAGAAAATGGGGTTGCTTAACTCGTTCGCGTTAGCTAAGCATAGTAGCTGTAACGGTGGAAAACCTTTTAATTCTCTGTTACGATTTATTGTTTCGTAGGCGTTTAACAGGGCTGACCCCTCATTTTTTATCGGGCGTTCGTGGCGCTCGGGTATAAACTCGTCATAAATCAATAGTTTAACTTCTTGCGCGTCAAAGCCTCTAACGTTTGACATTGTGGATAGCGCGCCCGTAAATCCTAGCGGCGCGCCCTCTGGCTGTTCTTCGGTAATGTTGTAAAATGCCGCATTATATTTTGAAACGGGCCGCGTAGTAACATTCCAGCCTTCGTCAGTATTCAATGTTTTAAACGGCGAAAATTCCGGCTTGTTAATAAGGTCTGCTTGCGCCTGTGTACGGCGCATAAAGAAAAACTTTATATCATCCTCTTTAACGGTTTTTAATGCTGTATATGTTTTACCTGTACCGCGCCCTCCAACAACAAAGTTGAACGGTAAGCCTAATTCAATTATACCACGTATATTAACATAGCCGCTATCTTGATAAAGTTTCATGTGAAACAAATTCCTTTCGTGTAGAAAATAGCCCCGGATTTCTCCGAGAAATCCGGGGTTTGGTTGTGCGCTTTACTCGCTACTCGCTGTAAACACAAGTAATGAACTCGCGCCCGGCCTTAGAAACGCCGCTTTCGACGGTGATCGCGGGGACTTCTTCGCCTGCGTCGGTAAAGAGCTCCATCATAGACACGAAGTCGTCAATGAACGTGGGGGAATTAGTGGCGAAAGTTTCGCCCTCGGGAGTTGCGATAGCAAGAATATTTTGCACTTCGCCCGTTTTCTTGTTAACGTCCTCATATAAGGCCCACTTGTCAAGCTCGATTCGCTGGCCCTTGGCCTCTTTCATTTTCTGCGTGTTGGGGGCTTTGGTAAGACGGTAAATATCGACGGTGGTAAGATTTGCGCTTGCGTTCAGAATTGCCATGGTGTTTTTCTCCTTTGATTGTAAAATTTTGTCGTTTTCTGACATAGTTAGTATATCACAGCCCCGCCCAAAAGTCAAGTGGTAAAATTGAATTTTCCAACAAGCTTTCGTATTCAGCAGTTATGCCTAGCGTGTAAGTACTATCCTTAATAACAACGTTAGGCGTTATCAAAATCTTTTGCCCCTCGCGTTCTATAACTCCAATTTCGGGATGGTCGTTGTATATAGATTCCGTTCCACCCGCTTCCGTGAATATAAAACCCGGTGCAAATGCTTTCAATCCTCCGTGGCGGTCTAGTTCTGCGCCGCCTTTACGCTTGGTAACTCCTGCTATTGTAACGAACGTTTTACCTCCGGGTTCATAGGTGTAAGCGTACTTTTTCGCGCCCAGCGTCTTAAATTCTGCGTAATATCCATCAGCTTCATATACTCCCATGTAATGCGTTTCCCCTGCGGGGTCTGTTGCATATGCGCCGCTTTTCTTTGAATCCTTTTCGCGGGCTTTATTGTATTCTGACCAATCTATGTCGCCTAAATATTTAACGCTATCGGTGTCACAGTATACGCCATTATCTCCCGCCAGCTTTAAGCCCTCTTGCAATCTAAATCTTGCCCAAGCTGTAACCCAAACTCCCCATTGATAGCACAGGAATGCTTTAGCGTTGCTTTTGTCTAACAATTCTTGTGTTGGTTCTTCTGCCGTACTCCAATCGCCATTATTGAAAATTGTGGATTGTTTAACCGGGTCTTGCGCCATCATTCCATAAATACTATTTAATTTGTTTTTTGACTTCATATAATAAATATCTTGTCCGGGGACGTTTTTCAGTTCTGTTTTAGCTCTATAATATGCTATCGTCTCATTTATCAAACTTTGCGGCAGTTTCCCATATCGAGCATATGCAACATCAAAGGCGCATAAATCGTCAAAACTATATTGGTCTATTACAATCATTAAATCCACATCCGTCAAAGTCGTTTCTAAATAATCCGCCGATAGTATTCTACCGTTGTCAAATGCTCCGCGGTCAATGCGGCGGCATTTGTCGCGGCTTAAATATGGAAATCCCCAAAATTCGTCAGACAACCTCAAATTTGTTATAGACACGCGCATTAGAACGGCTTTTTGCCGCACGCTAATTAAATGCATTAAATCGTCAAATTCTAACTTGCCAGCGTGATAAAATTCCGACACAGGAAATTGACAATTACAAACAACGTCCGGGTAACTGCTTGATCTGTCGGCGCTTTTTACGTTTTTTAATATGCGCCCTGAATAGTACCTGTTTGCGTGCGTATCGCCACCCCTAAAAGCTTCCCGGCAAAGCTTATACACTTCAATATTCGGGAGCTGTCTTTTAACGAAAGACGGCGACGCGCTACGCATTGCACGTTTAGCGTCGCGGCGAACGTATCCGGTAGACGTTAACGGGAAGCTATAAATGTTGTCGTTATCGGCTTTCATTTCAGTTTCTATTGCTTCGCATAAGCCTATTACATCGTGCGTACAGTATTCTAATTCCCTGTCGGTTAGAGGTGTCCAAGGATAGCGCACTTTGTTATAGTCAAATTCTTCGCCATTCATTTTTTGGTGTTTAACTTTCATTTTCTTTGTGTACTCTGCAAGGCTCATATTTGAATGTAAATAACTACATCTGAATTCAAGCTTGTTTTCGTACATTGTGCATTTTAACACTTTCCGACTTTCGACGGCGAAAACTTCTTTGTTGTTGAATTGATAAACAGCTTGCAAAAACTGGAATTCATATGATAGATTATGCACGAAAATGCATAAGCTATCTTCACCCAGTTCCGATTTTATCTTTTGTAACAGCTTGTGAAACTGTTCCCACGTGCGGCCCACAATCGTAGTATTCGGGTGAATATGGAACATCCATACATACATTATAGATTGTTCTATATCCGCAAGACGTGACGTCTCAATATCGAACGCGCATAGCACATCTTTATAATAAAATTTAGATTTTGTTTTAGGGTTGCCCTTTGCGCGTTTTTGTCGCTGTATATTTGCAATAGTTCCGGGCTGGTATTCTTCCGGGGCTATTATCATTTATATCACCGCCGTTTATTTCTATTGTTTATCAGCTTTTCGCGGTACTGCTCCGCCGTCCTTTCAACAGGGTTTTTAATTTTAGGAATTGCGGCTAGTTCTTTTTGGTTCTCCATCCAGTAGGTAAAATCCTCGAATAGCTTTTGAGGGTCTAACCCTTTCTTGCTGGCTGTTCCAAACAGTTCCGCTACACGCTCCGAACCGTATAGCCTAGCATAACCCCTTGTACGGGCTTCTTCCATAAACTCGCCAAATGCTTTTATATTGCTTTTGTTTAGCCATGTTAAGCCGCGCTCGCGGGCTGTTTCTAAGGCTTGACGCTGTATCGCCCTCAAGCCCGTGACGCTTGACGATTTGGCAGAGGTGAATTTTTTAACCTCGTATAATTTCATTATCAATTCGCGCTTGCTAGATATCTCCGAAATCGGAACAAACTTGTCCGCGTTTCGCCTGTAGCTTTGGTGTTCTTCAAACTCTGTTCCGGGGAAACGTTGTAACCGTTTGTTTGCTATAGATCTTAAATAGCTATATTCCTTTCGTATTTCTGCCTCTGTTAGTATTCCGCTTCGTAGCGCTTCGGGATAGTAGTATTCATCCGGGTAGTTGTGCAAATCTTGACGGGCCACTTGAATTCCTCCTTTTCGCGCTTGTGCGTGTCGTAGTATTTGCGCGCCGTGGCATGGCACGAAAACGACTTGCATAGCGCACAGTATATTTCAATGGGGCAACTTTCGCAAGGTAGGCCCATAATCCTATTTATAAAATCTTGCTTAGTCATGGGTACACCTCCTCCTCCACATTGTACAACAATTTCGACAAAAAGTCAACTTTTTCGCTACAAAAACTTGACTTTTTGTCGAAATTGTGGTATATTAGTCTAAAGTAAATACAGAGAAAGGAGGTTGCCCAAATGCCCGATACTTATATCGAGGAATGTTGCATTGCTAGGCGTTCTGTCAAGATCATTACTATCAACGGTTTCCAAATGGTTTGCAAGATTATTGAACACGATGCCGAAAGCATTGTTGTCCTGTGCGGCAATGCAAAAAAGCTTGTTTTCAAGCACGCAATTTCTACTATCGAACCCGCAAAAAATTAAAATAAATGCTTGACAACCGGGCTTTCTTAGTGTATAATTAAGACAAGCTCAAAGAGCAAACAAAAAGATACTTTGGAGGTTGTAATTATGATTATCAAGATTAAGAAGTACGTTGCAAAGATCGCACAATTCGTCGAACATGCGGACGGGAGCATTACCAAGGAAGTTTCCGAAATCGCCCTAAAGGGCCAGCGTTTCAGCGAGGCAAGCGTTTGGAAGCAGATTCCCCGCGACGCTAAGCTGATCACCCACGGTTACGTGGAAGAGGCTTACGAAGTGGATAGCGACAAGCTGGCCGATTGGTGCAAGGCCAACGGCAATCCTATTTCCAAGGACACAACCGAATAACTGTTGGCCGCTCCGGTTGGGGCGGCTTAATTTTATGCTTGACAAACGCATTGTAATATGATATATTATAGGTGTCCTAAGAAAGACAGAAAGGAGCTATCTAAATATGACAATTAAGCAACTACATCTTGCCGCAATCCCTAACGACCATAACACGCTTTACCGGGTGTTAAGTGGAGCGGATAAACCTCACCCGCTTTTCGTTGGCAAGTTCGCAACAATGCCGTCATACATCAAACAGTCGCTAGTTGTAGGCTTTGACTATCAGAACCCTGACGAGTTTATAATCTATGCTAAATTGCAAAGTTGCACGTTTTCAAGTTGCGCCCGGTAAACCGGGCCAACTTTTTTATTAGAATCAGCAAAAAGGTATTGACAAACGCGGTTTTATGTGCTAATATATAGGTACACTAAATAAAGGAGTTGCCTAATATGACACTTGCCAATTTAATCGCCAACTGTGAAAACATCTTCCCTGAAATGGATATCATGCTCTACGACAGCAACGAAGATTTCACCCATGCAACTTGCAACTGGAAAAGCTACCCCGCCGCCCACCTTGCACACTCTAACGCAAAGATTGGTAAGTTTAGAGTGTACGACAATTTCGTGGCTGTAGCGCTCGCCTAACACCGCCCGCGCCAACCACCCCAAGCCCGGCCCGTAGCTCCTCCCCTAGCGCGAATGGGGAGCTGTCCACGG
>JAZNMA010000062.1:0-6912 GCA_045579345.1 Christensenellaceae bacterium
ATTGCCGTTTTCGATATAGTCGATAAGTTGTTTTGCCGCCATTATAGCGCAGTTATCTTCAGCTTCTTCGGTAGATGCACCGAGGTGAGGGATGCAAACGATATTTTTAACACCGATAATTTCGTCTGATGGGAAGTCCACGATGTATTTAGCTACCTTTCCGCTTTCGGTTGCCTTAATAATTGCTTGATTGTCAACTAGCTCGCCTCTAGCGCAGTTAATAATAACAACTCCATCTTTCATTTTACGAATAAAGCCAGAATTAATAATTCCTTTATTTTGGTCAGCGATATATGGGATATGAATAGTGATATAATCACAATTTTTAGCAATATCGTTAAGTTCTTTAACAACTTTCACGCTAGAGGATAAGCGAAGTGCTGCTCCGACCGACAAGAATGGGTCGTAGCCGTAAACTTCCATACCTAAATCGAGTGCAGAGTTGGCAACGAGTGCGCCGATTGCACCAAGACCGATTACACCGAGTTTTTTGCCTTTAATTTCACAGCCGGCAAAATTGGACTTACCTTTTTCAACAAGTTTTCCTACTTCGTCGCCTTGACCTTTAAGGGTTTTAACCCAATCGGTGGCGTTAATGATATTTCTTGAGCCAATTAAAAGAGCGGCTAAAACTAATTCCTTAACGGCGTTAGCATTAGCACCGGGAGTATTAAAAACAACGACGCCTTGCTCAGCATACTCTAAACAAGGAATGTTGTTTACGCCTGCGCCTGCTCTTGCAATGGCGATAGTGTTTTCGTTAAGTTTATAATCATGCATCTTAAAACTGCGAAGCATAATACCCATAGGATTTTCAGCGTCGTTTGAAACGTTATAGGTATTATCAAAAACGTCGTCAATCACGTGGCTAATAGCATTAAGTGTAAGAATGTTTTTCATTATTTATTCTCCATTTCAAATTTCTTCATGAATTCAATAAGTGCTTTAACACCTTCAATAGGCATAGCATTATAAATAGAAGCTCTCATACCACCGGTAACTCTGTGGCCTTTAAGTGAAACCAAACCAGCTTTAGTTGCTTCAGCGACGAACTTAGCGTCAAGCTCTTCGCTACCTGTTACAAACGGAACGTTCATAAGAGAGCGGTCCTTAACGGCAACTTTATTGGTATAGAAAGAAGAGTTATCGATAAAATCGTAAAGCATTTTTGCTTTTTCTTCGTTAATTTTTTGCATAGCGGGAACACCACCCATAGCTTTAAGCCATCTAAATACTAAGAGAGAAACGTAGATTGGGAAGCAAGGAGGAGTGTTATATAAACTGTCGTTCTTGTCTTGAATAGCATAATTAAGCATAATGGGGCAAATAGGCGATGCGTTACCGAGTAAATCCTTTCTAACAATTACAATAGTTAGCCCTGCGGGTGCGATATTTTTTTGTGCACCGGCATAGATGAGTCCAAATTTACTTACGTCTACAACTTCACTTAAAATGCAAGAACTCATATCGGTAACAAGAGTGGCGTCTGTCTTAGGAAGTTCGGTGTATCTCGTTCCGAAAATAGTGTTATTATAAGTAGTGTGAACGTAATCAATACCATCACGGAAATTCACCGTGCTCATATCGGGGATATAAGTGTAGTTAGCTTCCTTTGAAGATGCAGCAACTGCCATATCTCCATATTTTTGACCTTCTTCATATGCTTTTGAAGCAAAGTTTCCAGTAAGAATATAATCAGCTTTTCCGTTTTTAAGTAGGTTTAAAGGAACGGCAGCAAATTGCTGAGTTGCTCCACCTTGAACGAAAAGAACGGAATAGTTTTCAGGTATATTCATTAGTTCACGAAGAAGAGCATTAGCCTCTTCGTTGACAGCCATGAATGGCTTGCCACGGTGACTCATTTCTACTATACTCATACCTGTTCCATTAAAGTCAAGCAATTCTTTTTGCGCTTGTTCTAAAACGGGAAGAGGAAGTGTTGAAGGACCGGCTGCAAAGTTATAAACTCTCATATTTAATCTCCTAAAAGTAATTTTTCTTTTTGTAATAATTTAAGATAAATCTTAAATTTATTTGCGCATTATTAAAATTATACACTTATACGACTTTTTTTTCAAGTATTTTAATTGCAAAATAATAAATTATTTAATAGCGAATTTAAATACTGTTTACTTTTAGAGTAAAAAAGTGTATAATACAAAAGAACAAAGATAGTTTAACATTTAGAATAGGAGTTATAATTTGGAAAAATTAAAGGAAAACAACAAGAAAGAAAAAGTGTATAAGGGGATAAAACCGACAAATACCGCTCTTAAAAGGTCAAACAAGGATTTAAAATTCAAAAATGTAAAAATAAGCCATAACAAAAGCAAAAAGGATACCAATAAAAAATTAAAAGTCCGTTTTTTAGGTGGAGTTGGTGAAATTGGCAAAAACATGACTGCATTAGAGTACGGCAGGGACATCATCGTAATTGACGCAGGGGTGACGTTTCCTAGTGACAATATGCCAGGGGTTGACCTAGTTATACCCGACGTTAATTATCTAGCCGAAAACAAATCGCGTATTAAAGGTATAGTTATAACACACGGACACGAGGACCATATAGGTGGGATTCCGTACGTTTTAAGGGATTTATCAGCGCCAATATTCGGTACTAAATTGACTTTAACGTTAATTGAGAGTAAGTTAAAAGAGCATAAACTTTCCGACGTTAGTTTAAATTGTGTTAAGCCGGGTAGCGTAATAAAACTGGGCTGTTTTAGTATAGAATTTATAAACGTGAACCATTCAATTGCTGGCGCAGTAGGTTTATCTATAACCACGCCGGTGGGCGTTGTGTTTCACTCTGGGGATTTTAAGATTGACTTTACACCTGTAAACGGTGAAACGATGGACTTAAATAGAATTTCAGAGATAGGAAAAAAAGGCGTTCTTTTATTGATGGCGGATTCTACTAATATTGAAATTGAAGGGACTACTATGAGTGAAAGCGTGGTAAAAGAGACGCTTGACCACGTTTTTGCCGATAATGCTAAAAAACGTCTTATAATTGCTACTTTTGCATCAAACGTTCATAGATTGCAACAAATTTTAGATTTAGCGGTTAAATATAAAAGAAAAGTTGCTTTTTCAGGTAGAAGCATGATAAACATTGCTGAAGCGGCAGCAAAAATTGGGGAACTCACTATTCCTGACAACCTTATAATTGACGTAGAAAAGATTAAAAATTTTAAAGACGAACAAGTGTTAATCGTTTCTACGGGCACGCAAGGCGAACCTATGAGCGCGCTAACAAGAATGGCTAGCGGAGAGTTTAACAGGGTTGTTATTGGGAAAAACGATACTGTCGTAATAAGCGCTTCGGTAATACCGGGCAATGAAAAAATGATTTACGGAGTAATAAATAACCTTTACCGCTTAGGTGCGGAAGTTATTTACGAATCCTTAGAACCTATTCACGTTTCAGGGCATGCCTGCCGTGGTGAACTTAGAGTTTTGCATTCATTAATCAAACCTAAATTTTTTATTCCCGTACATGGCGAATATCGTCATCTTAAAAAGCATGCTCGTTTAGCAGAAGAAATTGGCGTTAAAAATACTAATATATTAATAGCAGAGATAGGTGACACGGTTGAACTTACTGAAAAGACCATGAAGTTTGGCGAAAAATTCGTGGCGGGTTCTCGATTTGTGGACGGTATAGGTATTGACGGGGCGGATAGTTTTGTGCTTAGAGATAGAATACATCTATCTGAGGACGGATTGGTTGTGGTTGTTGCCGGTGTGGATGAGTTCACGGCAGAGCTTGCCTCGCTTGAAATAATTGGTAAAGGTTTAGTTTTGAGTGACACTATGATTTCAGACGTTAAATCAAACGTAATTCACACTTTGAGCCATATAGACTTAAAAGCCGTGCGTGACGAAAACGAACTTGCGGGTATAATAAGAAGAAGTATAAAGAACTATATTTTCAAAGTGACTAAGAAAAACCCAATGATTTTACCGATAGTAATGGTGGTGTAATTTGGAACGAATACTTAAGATGCGAGAAAAAGCAAAACTTGATAACGAGCCTATTTTACGAGATAAATCGTTTGAACTTTTGATAGAAACAGTTAAAAGAAAAAAACCTACTAAAATTCTAGAAATTGGGGTAAATCTAGGCTTGTCGGGGATTGCGATGTTAATTAATAGCGAAAAATCAACCTTGTCGGGCATAGAAATTGACGAGGAAAAGATAGCATTAGCAAAGGAAAATTACAAAACGTTTGGCGTAGATAACCGCGCGAAAATTTTTCAAGGCGACGCTTCTGAAATCATTCCTATTTTAACAGGCGAGTATGACTTTATATTTTTAGACGGACCAAAAGGTCATTACTATGAGTATTTACCAAATTTATTAGCAGTATTAAAAAAAGATGGTATATTATTTGCGGACAACGTGCTTTTTAGGGGTTTTGTTGACGGTAGAGTAAAAACACCGCATAGATATAATACTACTAAAAATAGTATGGAACGATTTATAAACGCTATCACAAATGATAAAAAATTAAAAACCGTCATTTACGATATTGAAGACGGTGTAAGCATAACGGAAAAACTTATATGAGAAAAATCGAACTTTTGTCGCCTGCAGGCGACATGAAAAAATTAAAAACCGCATTGTACTTTGGTGCGGACGCTGTTTACGTCGGAGGCAAAGGTCTAAGTTTAAGAGCACTTGCGACTAATTTTTCTGACGACGAAATTTTAGAGGCGGTAGAATTTACCCATTCGTTAGGAAAGAAGATATACGTTACCGTAAACGTTTTTGGCAGAAACGCTGATATAGAAAATGCAGAAAAGTATTTTAAATTTTTAGAAAGTGCAGGTGTGGACGGCGCAATAATATCTGATACGGGGCTTATGTACTTAGCAAAAACAGTTGCACCTAATTTGCCACTTAATTTATCAACTCAAGCAAATACCCTAAACTATAAAACAGTGGAATTTTGGAAGAATTTTGGTGTAAAAAGGGTAATTTTAGCTAGAGAGTTAACGCAAAAAGAAATAAAAGAAATTCACGAGAAAGTACCTGATATAGAAATTGAAACATTCATACACGGAGCAATGTGTATTTCATATAGTGGAAGATGTCTTTTATCTGATTATCGAACAGGCAGAAGCAGTAATCGTGGCGAATGCGTTCAGGCGTGTAGGTGGAATTACGAGATAAGGGAAAAGGGTTCTGACTGTGGTTATATGGAAATGCAAGAGGATGAGCGTGGCACTTATATAATGAATAGTAAAGACCTCAATCTTTTAGATTATATCGCACAGCTTGATGATGCGGGCGTATGTTCGTTTAAGATAGAGGGGAGAATGAAATCCGAATACTACTTGGCTACGGTGGTAAACGCTTATCGCAGGGCTTTAGATGCATATTATAAAAAAGGCGAAAGTTATAAAGAAAATCATCTTTATCAAGAGGAACTAAAGAAAACAGCGCATAGAGATTTCACGACGGCTTATTTTTTAGGCGAAAACGACCGAACGGTAAATTACGATGATAGCCAAAGCAAAGGCACGCATAAATTTATTGCAAACGTTTTAGAGAGTAACGAAAATAAAGATTACGCAGTTATAGAAATGCGCAACCGCTTTATGGAGGGGGATAAACTAGAAATTTTGTCGCCGTCGGAAAGTTTTAACAAGATTATCGAAGTAAAGAAAATTGAAAACGAAAAGGGCGAAATTGTAACCGACGCAAAACTAGTACAGGAAAAATTAAAACTATTCACAGATATACCTCTAAAAACGGGAGATATATTAAGAAAAGAAAATTAAATTTAAAATAAAAAACGGCTGAATTCAGCCGTTTTTTTAATCTTTAAATAATCCTATTACCGTTTTTTCCACCATAGAGCGCATAATAAAATAGTCAATATACTCGTGTTTATCAAAAACGTATTCGTGTGAAAAAGATTGAATTAAATCCATTGTAAGATGTATTTTTTCCACAGCGTTTTCCACGATTAAGTTAAGATGAGTAAACTTTTCTGCAATCTTTAACGTAATTTTATCTTCTAAATCAATAAATTGAGCGTTTACAGCTTCGTCCGAGCCGGAAAGCGAATGCAAAGCCTCGTGAATTTTTCGGTTATTTTTATGTGTTTTAATGCACATATCAATAATTTTTTTAATTAATGCATCAAAGTCGATAGGTAATGCGAGTTTATCAAAGAGTTTTAAAAACGGGTCGAAAACTTTATTTATATAAAGTTCTAAAACGCAAATTAATATATCTCTTTTATCTTGAAAATATCCATAAACAATACCTGTGGAAACACCAGCCCTCTTAGCAATTTCCGCAGTATTAGTGCCGTAATACCCAACTTCTGAAAAAAGTTGGTATCCCGCTTCAATTATTTTGTTTTTCTTTTCGATAGAGCGCTCTTGTCTTGGCTCTCTTACAACGTTTTTCATATTTACATTATAATATAATGCCAAATAAAAGTCAAGGGGAAAGAATATGAAAAAAATTTCACAAAATTTTTAAAAAACTGAAAAAAGTTTCACATTTTAGTTGACAAGTCAAAATATAAATGGTAATATAAGACCGTAAAAGATGAAACAAATTTCACATTTGGAGGGCGTATGGTCAAGACATTGGACAAATTTTTGATAGGAGAGAGTGGCGTTGTGAAAGCCGTTAGTGGTGAGCGCAAGATAAAAAGGCGCTTATACGATATGGGAATAACGAACGGAGCGGAAATATATTTAAGAAAAAAAGCACCGCTTGGCGACCCGATTGAGGTAACGGTAAGGAGTTATGAATTGTCGCTTAGAAATAGCGAAGCGGCTTGTATAACGTTGGAGGTGAATCCTAATGCATAGATTTGCTTTGGCTGGAAATCCAAATAGCGGTAAAACGACGTTATTTAACGGTTTGACAGGTAGTACGGCACA
>JAZNMA010000063.1:0-2496 GCA_045579345.1 Christensenellaceae bacterium
GCGCAATACTTCGTTAACTGCTTGGCAAAACGACTTCGATAGTGGGCAAGGCTAATCTTATCTAAAGCGCTTTTACGGTGATAAATCATAATTACAATAAAAAAAACGGAGTTTTTTAACTCCGTTTTTTACTTTTAATATTAAAAATTTCTGCCGATTAATTCGTCAACACTACAACCGAAAAAGTCGGCTAAAAGCCATAGACTGGTTATACTAGGCTCTTTTTTATCGTGTATCCAAGCACTTATTGCGCTTTGTGCTACCCCGATTTTTTTAGAAAGGATAACTTGATTAACGCCCGTTTCCTTCATTAATAGCCTTAAATTTTCACTAAACTTTATACTTATCATATTGACATTATATCTCTAAGGTGATATAATAATGCAAAATATCTCTATGGAGATATAAATTGCTTTTGGAGAAAGAAGATGAAAAGATTACTAGTTGTTATTTTAGCGTTGATTTCAATTTGTTGCTTTGCCTTTGGTCTTACTGCTTGTGGCGAGCCGCAAAAGGGCGACAAGGGCGATACTGGCGCAACGGGCGCTGCTGGCGCACCTGGTAAATCCGCTTATGAAATTTGGCTAGACCAAGGAAATACTGGCACGGAAGCTGACTTTTTAGAATGGCTAAAAGGTCAAGACGGTGAGCAAGGCGCAACAGGCGCTCCTGGTGCTACGGGACAACCTGGTGTTACTGGGCAACCTGGCGCACCTGGTAAATCCGCTTATGAAATTTGGCTAGACCAGGGAAATACTGGCACGGAAGCCGACTTTTTAGAATGGCTAAAAACTGGATATGGTCAGCCCGCTAAAGAGCTTCAATTTGCAAAAATATTTGGAAAGGATGAATATGCGGCTGTTGGTGTCGGAACGGTTACCGATTTAGATATAGTTGTTCCTTCAACCTATAGGGGTTTACCCGTAACTAGGGTTGAAGGGTTGAATGGAACGACAAACTGCAGCTGGGGAACTCAAACAAAAAGTATTACGATTCCTGAAGGGGTAACGAGTATAGGGGCGGGAGCATTTTCAAAGTGCCAACTATTAATAAATATTGAACTCCCTGCAAGTATTGAGACAATTGAGTATTTTGCTTTTAGTGATTGCCCTATTCTCAACGTAGCTTATAAAGGCACGATAGATCAATGGATGGAAATTGATTTTGGCGAAGTTGGAGGGACAGCATCTAACCCACTATGTTATGGCGGTAATTTATATGTTAATGGTGAATTAGTGACGGAGGTAGTCATAACCAATTTAGCAAAATTTCACGATGCATTTGAAAATTATTCATTGATAGAAAAAATTGAAATTGCAGATAGCGTAACCGATATAACGGGAAACTTGTATAATTCGCAAAATTTACGGGAAATAATCGTTTCAACTAGTAATGCAAACTACTGTTCAATAGATGGAAATTTGTACAGTAAGAATGGAAAGGCCTTGATTAAATATGCCGCTGGCAAAACTGCAACGGCTTTCATTGTTCCGTCAACGGTAACGAAAATAGATGGGAATGCATTCTATAATTGCGACTCATTAGAAGAAATAGTAATTCCCGATAGCGTGACGAGTATAGGCGACAGTGCGTTCACTGGTTGCGATAATTTACAATATGAAATAAAAGACGGATTAAAATATTTAGGGAACGAAACAAATAAATATTTATACCTAGCAGACGTTGTTTCAACTGATATAACAACTGCAACCATAGACTCTAATTGTAAATTTATAGGCTCTGAGGCGTTCTATTCTTGCGACTCATTAGAGACAATAGAAATCCCGTCTAGCGTAACGAGTATAGGCTCTTCTGCGTTCCAATATTGCACCTCATTAGAGACAATAGAAATCCCAGGGGGCGTAACAAGTATAGGCCATTATGCGTTCTCTAATTGCGGCAATTTACAATATGAAATAAAAGACGGATTAAAATATTTAGGGAGCGAAACAAATAAATATTTATACCTAGCAGGCGTTGTTTCAACTGATATAACAACCGCAACAATAGACTCTAATTGTAAATTTATAGGCGATCATGCGTTCGATGATTGCGACTCATTAGAGACAATAGAAATCCCGTCTAGCGTAACGAGTATAGGCTTTTATGCGTTCTCTTCTTGCTACTCATTAGAGACAATAGAAATCCCGTCTAGCGTAACGAGTATAGGTTATGGTGCGTTCTATTATTGCTCTTCATTAGAAACAATAGAAATCCCGTCTAGCGTAACGAGTATAGGCTATGAAGCGTTCTATTTTTGCAACAAATTAACAAGCGTAACGTTTGGCGAAAACAGTAAGCTAACAAGCATAGGCGAAAGAGCGTTCTCTTATTGCGGCTCATTAGAGACAATAGAAATCCCGTCTAGCGTAACAAGTATAGGCGAAAGGGCGTTCTATGGTTGCTCCAACTTAACCACGATATACTGCGAGGCGGAAAGTCAGCCAAGCGGATGGGATAGTGAGTGGAAATATGATTGCCCAGCAGAAGTGCTTT
>JAZNMA010000064.1:0-4208 GCA_045579345.1 Christensenellaceae bacterium
TTCTTCTACTTTTTGTTTAACTTGCGCTTGACCGTCCTTAACCATTTGTCTTGCCTTTGCAGAGTTAGTAGCAAGGACTGCGCCACCTATAACGCCAAGTAGCATTCCGCATAAAAACTTATCGTCCATAAATCCCCCTTAAATCCGCCAAAATTATTATGTGCGAATTTTAAGGTTTTATGCAATTTTTTGTTTTAAGCGTTTTTCTTTGATTGATAATCTTCGATTGCTTTTTTTATTGCTTCTTCTGCGAGCACTGAACAGTGCAGTTTTTGGCTTGGAAGTCCGCCCAAACATTCAACCACTTTTTTGTTGGTTACTTGCAATGCTTCTTCAATAGTCATTCCTATAATCATATCGGTTGCGGTAGAACTCGTTGCAATTGCAGCTGCGCACCCAAAGGTTTTAAACTTAGCGTCTTTTATTATATCGTTTTCAATCCTAAGTGATATTTGCATTATATCTCCGCAAGATGCGTTGCCCACCGTACCTATTCCGTCGGGATTTTCTATTTCTCCTACGTTTTTCGGATTCTTAAAAACGTCCATTACTTTTTCGTTATACATACTTAATTTCTCCTTCTGCTTTAAATAACGGGGACATCTCCCTCAATCTTTGTACTGATTCTTTAATAACGTCAACTGCATAATCGACTTCTTCCATCGTGTTATGCTTACCAAACGAAAATCTTATCGAGCCGTGCGCTAGTTCTTCGGGAAGTCCCAAAGCTAGCAATACGTGTGAGGGCTCTAGCGAGCCTGACGAACACGCAGAGCCTGACGACACCGCTATCCCCGCTAAATCTAAACTAAACAATATTGATTCGCCCTCGATAAACTGAAATGAAAAGTCTGCGTTTGCGGGCAATCTATTTTCTCTTGGCCCATTAAGTTTGACGAATGGAACTTCAGAAAGCACCCTATCTATAAAGTGGTCGCGGAGCAAAGAAACATACTTAAAGTTTTCATCTATATCCTTAATAGCGATACGGAAAGCCTCGCTGAATCCCACAATCCCCGCAACGTTAGTCGTCCCGCCACGCTTCATTCTCTCTTGATGTCCGCCTGTTAAAATACTTTCCACTTTTAAGCCGTTTCTAATATAGAGCGCGCCCACGCCTTTAGGTCCGTAAATCTTGTGCGCACTCATACTCATTAAATCCACGCCCAAATCTTTAACGTCAATTTTTAATACGCCAGCCGCTTGAACTGCATCGGTAAACATTACCGAGCCGTTTGCGTGCGCAATATCTGCAATCTCCTTAATCGGCTCAATCGTACCGACTTCGTTATTAGCCATCATACAGCCAACGAATATAGTGTCTGGTCGGATTATTTTCTTTAAATGTTCTAAATCCACAAACCCGAACTCGTCCACCTTCATAAACTCTATCTCAAAACCTTCTTTTTTTAATGCTTTAGCTGTTGTTAGCATTGCCGCGTGTTCAATCGGGCTTATAATAATATGCTTGCCCTTATCCTTATAAGCATGCGCCACGCCACGGAGCGCCCAGTTATCACCCTCAGTTCCACCTGAAGTGAAATAAACTTCGTTGGGTTTAGCATTAATTATTTTAGCAATAGAATCTCTGGCTTCGTCAACCGCTTTAACTGATTCTCTACCATAATAATGCTGACTGTTAGGATTACCGAAAACGTCAGTAAAATATGGGAGCATTTTATCTAAAGCCTCTTTGCAAAGAGGCGTTGTTGCCGCATGGTCAAAATATATCGGTTTTTTATCCATAACTTTCTCCTTATTGCAACTCTCCATTTATCATTTGTTGCAAGTTCATGTCGTCAAGCAGTTTATTTATACCCTCGTAAAGTCGCTTCCACACCCCGCTAGACGGACAACATTTACATTTAGCATCACCTTTAACGCATTCAACGATTTCCATATCGTCCTCTAAAGCGCGAACAATCTCTCCAATTGTAATTTCTTTAGGCGCACGAGAAAGATAATAACCACCGCTTGCACCGCGACTCGCGGTTATAATGTTCCTTTTTGCAAGCATTCGCATTATCTTTTCTAAATATTTTCCCGATACGGATATATAATTTTCTAACACGCTGGCTGACACGGGATTATCAGGGTAATTTAGCCCCAATACATGACAAGCCTTTATTCCGTATTTTGCTTTTGACGATAACTTCATTCTTTTACCCAATTGCAACCTTTTTGGTTGCAATTATATTATATTCTTATTATTAGCCATTGTCAAACAAATAAACCCCGAAAAATAAATCTTTATTTTTCGGGGTTTTAATTTAATTAAGCATCTTTGATTTTTCTTCGCGCTTAAAAAATTTAAGCGAATCAATAGGCTGATTACTGCCGTATAAAAGAGTGCATAATTTAAGATTTTCCTTTTCAAGCTGAATAATTCTTTGTTTTAAAAACTCGTTTTCTTTTTGGGTTTTTATTGAAATTCTTCCGACCAAGTTGTTAATTTCGGTTTTTAGTCTATCGAATTGCTCTTCGGTTATATTTTCATACACGCGATTTTCTTTTTTTTCTAAGACTACTTTTATACCGCTTAAAGAAAGTTCATCTATAATTTCTTTAATAAGTTGAGGTTTGTTCTTTATTGCATTTCTATATTTATTTTGGTAGCGCAGGGCAATTTTTCCATCTCCGTTAGAAAGCCTCATAATCTCACTTCGCACTGAAAGACCTTTATTTTTAGCTATTAAAATCTTTTTTATTAATTGTCTTTCCTCGCAATCGTTAAACTCGACGATTTTGCTGACAGTGAGCGGTTTCCCATTTAAGTACTTTTCGCAAAACTCCTTATCTGCAACACTTAGTTTTGCCAAAGCGTAATATAAATTTCTCACCGTGCCTTTTGCTTTTTTATTTATTCTTCCGTATTCACAAAACGTTGACGTTAGCGATAGGTTTTGTCTTTTAGATAAAAACTCGGCAAGCCCTATCACGTCTTTTTCTTTGTAACCGTAAATTTTTTCCATTCTGTTCTCCTTTTATATTTTTTAATTTTAATATTTGTTAAATTATTGACATAACAAAATAAAATTATACATACCATAAAACAGAATGTATTACTATTTTTCCAGTGACTATCCTGCGGTAATAAAAATCAACGGAATGTTTTATGGCAAAATTCAAGACGTGATTAAACCTCTAAGAATAGATAAAAACTTATCACCGTTTATTGAAATTTGCCCTCTAAACGAAAATGGAAACACCGTCAACTTTATTCTTGACGGTGAGTTTTTGACTTCGCCTCCAAATGGTGTTAATATCACCGACCTAAAAGGCGGATATTTAATTAAGTTTTACGTTAGATACGACAAATTGCCTTTTAACGTAATCACACAAGAAAAGCTCCCGCATGCAATAGCAACCGTTTTTACTGAAAGCTCTCTTAAATTATCCATTGAAAGTCAGTCGGACTTTTATGCGGAAACATTTAATATAAACTGTACCGACGCAACTATTACTCCGTTTAATATTAATAATGACCGATTTATTGCAATAAAACTTGTTGCCCATTCAACCACTCTCTGCGTCTACTATTTAGGTGAAAAAATAAAGAAAGTTTTTTGTCGTAACGTATTCGATTTTTCCCTTTCACCTGAGTTTTCCACAACAGAAAAGTTTAACGATATAGCAAAGCATACTGTCCTGACAATTTGGGAATTTTGCGGAAAAGAATTTAAAGTAAAATCCGCGTCTTGCACAAAAAAAGACGGTTTTAACACGAGTTGTCTAAGCGAGCGCTTAGTCCCCTATGCGTTTTTAGAAAGTTTTCTTTCCGGAGACAGTTTAGATGATTTTTTATGCGAGAACGTAAAATCTAATGCAGATAAACTAAAATCGTATTTTGGAAATTTTATTGGAATTTTTCCTCCCCCTGTTTTTAGAGACATCAATGAAATAGGACTAATTTATCCTTTAACCGATAATAAATATGAAGTAGAATATTTTACTTTCGAATTACAGGATAAAAAAATATCCAACATAGCAAAAAAGGATTGCTAAGCCGAGTCCCTACAAGGGATTCGGCAACTAAATAAATCCTAAACGGATTTGTGATATTCGTCTAACGACGAGTTATATTGCCTATCGGCAGTTATATTTGCCTAACGGCAAGTTGTGGATTTATTTAATATAACTGCGACTGCAAGTCGCAATATCACGCAAGACTTGTCTTGCATATAACTTTTAGCCACACGGCTAAAAAT
>JAZNMA010000065.1:0-7877 GCA_045579345.1 Christensenellaceae bacterium
TATCTTGACTTTGGGTTAAACGCATTTTTAGAAATAGATTCTGGATTAAAATAGTAATTGTAGTATATTTTGTTAACAAAACCAACAGACTTCGCTTTATTAAACAATTTTGCCGTAACAATGGTATCTTCGTATATACGACCTTCAGGAAATCTAATGTCTCTAAAAAGCTCCCTCTTGTATATTTTTGACCATATATCAGCTTCATCGTTCTCGATACAATATTCTATAGCTTTGTCATAATCATATATACAGAGTTTTCCATCATTAAATTTAGAAGGCTTTATCTTTCCATTTTTAACAACATTGGCAAAACAACCAATAATATCCAGTTTATTTGTTTTTAGCAAATTTATTAAGTCTAAATACATCCCCTGTAATATATCATCATCACTATCAACAAACCCAATGTATCTACCTTTTGCTACATCTAACCCTAGGTTCCTGGCACTACTTACACCACCATTTTTCTTATGAATAACCTTTATTCTATTATCTCGTTTTGCTAACTCATCACACAAACAACCGCTATTATCAGTAGAACCATCATTAACTAAGATTAACTCAAAATCTTTAAAATTTTGAGTCAATATACTATTCACGCAGCGTTCTAAATACTTTTCTACATTATAAACAGGTACTATAACAGATAATTCAGCCATAATTTACTTCATCCCCGCTATACCAAAACAATCAACAATATTTTTAATTAGATTTTCTTGACTGTATTTTTTATTAGCACAATTAAGTCCATTTTCATATTCAATAATATGATTTTTGAAATCATTTACAAACCTCTCCAGCTGGCTACTAAACAAAGTAACGTTATCCATTTCTATTGCTTCTCCTATTTTATATATATCTAATATTTCTGGATTCATCTCTGGAGACTGTAAAATAGGTTTATAAAACCCAATAGAAGTAAATAACATAGCACTCCAATGGTAACGGTATCTTTCAGCTGCGTAGGGAGCAATTATGACATCAACTGATAATAATGCTTTTTGCCATTCTTCACCAATAAGATTTTTATGCCAAAATTCTATATTCTCAACATCCCTATATTCTCTAATAATTTTTTCAAACTCTTCACTATCTTCAGTTCTAGCAGTAGCACCTTGCATAATAAGTTTGACTGGAACATTAAAATTGGCTAATTTAAAAGCGTCAAGGAAAAATCTTACATTCTTTTCACGTCTATATTGACCAAAAAAACCTAATATAATCGGTTCCCTGTACTCTAATTGCATCTTTACAGGTAAATCTAAAGGTTTAAAAACTGGAGGGGGAATTAAATCAATATTTGATAACTTATCATCTTTAAAATCATTCCTCAAAGTGATAACTTTCAAAAATATATTTTTGTATTTTTCGCATTTTTTTGCTTGCTTAACAAAACTATCTTTTTCTCCTGGACTTATACCATGAAAGACAATATATATAGGGACAGGAGTGTTTTTTAAATCAGTATTTAAAATTGTTCTAACATATCTATAAGTAGCAGTAGGTATTATTAAGCAATCACAATCCCCTTCTAATATCTTTTTATATGCCGAATTAAACCACAATTTACGCCTATATTCACGTTTCAATGATAAAAGTAATTTTTGAAATTTATTTACACCAGCATACGTAACAGCTTCTCCACCATCAAGATACTTTATATCAACATCGTAGTTTATTTTAAACGGAAAATTCTCAGGAACAAAAAATACTGGCGTATGCCCCTGCCTCTTCAATTCTTCTACTAAAATCCTATCAAATTCAACTTCATGTCCAGCAGGCATAACTATGCTTTCTAGAATTGCTACTCTCATCTTATTTACCTTCTTTTTGTAGGTCAATCAATCTAATATACTTATTTAAAGTATAATTGGCATAACAAACACTTAATACAAATCCTAACCAGCCTTCTAAAAATCCTCGTTTCAAAATGTACATTTTCAGAAATGCTAAATATGGTCTAAATAAAACATCTTTTATTATACTAGCTTTTTTATTTTGTTCCCTATACTTTTTTGCACCAATAATCGCATATAAATTCATTTTGTTAATATACTGTTCAAAATCTTCATATGTATTGTGCTTTAAAGTACCATTAAGAGTACACATCGGCAACTCACAAACTGGCGTTTCATGAACTTTATTACACCAAACGACTTTATCTTTAGGAAATAACCTTACAACAAAATTAGGGCTCAAGACCCCATATTTAAACTCTCTCCCAAAGGCACTATTACGACGCAAAAATCTATACTTTTTGACGCTACAACTTCTAATTGCACATATAATCTCATCAACAAGTTCCTCATTCATTCTCTCATCTGCATCAAGATATAATACCCATTCTGTATCTACGTGTTTCAACGCAAAATTACGTTGGGCAGCAAAGTCATTATCCCATGCACGATAAACTACTCTAGCTCCATTTGATTCAGCAAGTTTCACAGTATTATCCGTACTACCAGAATCTACGACTAATATTTTATCAGTTACTAGTCTTGCGTTAGCAATAACTTCAACAATATTAAGTTCTTCATTTTTAGTTAAAATCACTACGGTCAAATTACTCATATTGCAACTTATTTCCCTTCACAATTCGGTATGTAGAAACTATTCTAGCAGAATCAACCAAATTATTTATAGTAGCATTATCTTTTAACTGGTATACAGTATTCTTATCAGCATATAAATAATAGTTAAAAGCTATATCAGAATCAAACATATTAGTCCAAATGGCACTATATTTGAATCCTACCGGAGCTATTAATTCAGCTATTGTCCCCGCAATTTGATTATGTACACCAACTTTTAAATCTTTAAACAAATCCTTATTTATACTGGTACCATAAAAAATACATGGTACCGAAGAGCGTGTTCTGATACTTTGTTCTTTAGCAAAATGAAGTCTTTCACTGTGATCTCCAGTAATTATAAAAAGGCTATTAGGCAACTTAGTTTTAGTAGATTCAACAAAAGCACCAATAACCTTGTCCATATACCACATATGCCCTAATTCATTAATGGTACTTTCATCATTTTGAATATCTACCGGTAATTTAGCTAATACTTCACTACGATTAAACCCTTCCGATTCAACATCTATGGTATATGGTGCGTGATTGCTTGTAGTAAGAATCAAATGAAAAACCTTTTCATCACCTTGCTTGGCTATATATTTATCAATTTCTTCAAATAATACTTTATCTTGGCATCCCCATGCATTGCCGCCAGTATACTTGAATTCATCAGCGCAATGAAATTCGTCAAAACTCTGTTTTAAGCAAAAGTTACGATAATTTTGCCAGCTACCAAACCCACCATACCAAAAAACTGTTTTATATCCCATTTGCTTCATTACATATCCAATTCCCATCTGATATGCCGTTTGATAACTGTTAGGTTGTAAATTATCATATATTCCTACACTAGGTAAACCAGTAAGCATTACATTCATTGATAACATAGTCAAGCTAGCACCAGAAAGCATATTTTCAACCGCAAACCCATTATCTGATTCCTGTAATCTTGTAGTTTCTCTCACCAATCCTAAATCTTGAAATTTGTTTATGAACGGCCATACCCCAAAACTTTCTCCCACGATTAAAACCACATTGTTTGGTTGTTTCGAAATCTTCGGACTAATCACAGTACGTTCAAAGGCTTTGTCTATGGTTGAGGCATTAACATCTCCACCTAATGCCAATATATTTCTTTTTAATTCCTCAACTGTAATATTTTTGCTAGCATCTTTGGCCAACTTACGCTTTATTGAATACACACGATACAATGCTTGCCCGTCATCTAAAATTGCTTCATTAAGCAAATTATATTTAGTACGTCCTGCACTTTCCCAATTAATAGAGTTCGCATAATTGAAAGCACCAGCATATCTCGCAAATATCCAAAATACAGGAATAAACAAAATTGTAGCAACCATTACTACTTTTTTAGCTTTTATATTTGCAAATCTAATAACTTGTGTTTTAAACACAAATCCCAATACATATGCCAATGCAATACCTACAACGACTGCAACTGGCAAACGCCATAACATTTGGTACTCATTAATGGCAGTAAGCAATATCGCATACTTATCATCGTACATACCATTAATCATCCTCATATCAAATGCACTATTGAAGATTTTATAATACGGAATTCTAGTGAAAAAAAGGATAGAAAAAAAGATTAGCACAAGACTGTGCCAAGCATAGCGAAATTTATCAGCTTTCCAATTTTTAAAAATCACGCTAGGAAGAGTAGCAAATATAGCACTAAACAAAACTATAATGCCTGCAGTCTTGAGACTTAAGCGCAAACCTAACCACACTGCCCGTACTACTTCAGTGGTAAACAACCCTCCTATTTGGGAACTGTAAATAGCAATGAACGCAAATCTAAAGATTGTAAAAACAAGGCACCAAAATGCAAAAGCTTTTAAATCTTGTTGAAATCCTTCAAAAAATCTTGCAAATCTTTCCAAATCCTACTTCTCCAATCCACTCAAAAATTCCCTTAAATCTTTAAATCCTTCGTCTTCCAAATCGAAGGCTCCTTTAGCCGCCGCCTCGCCCAATCGCATACCAACGAACTTTTCTGTACCGCTAAAGTAGCTGTACAAAAAGTTTCTACTGTGATTTACCAAACGACGTTCTTTACCACGGCAGTTATTCACACTAAATAAAAATTCATAAGTTATATTTCTCAAGTTATAAAACTCTTCCACTTCTGCAGTATCGTGCTTCAATACAGGCAAGAGTAAGTCTTCCATAAAACCAGGAGTCCAATTGCCTGCTGCGCTCTTCTTTGGAAAAAGGAATAGTTCACTATTAAACTCTCTCAAGAAGCTGTTCTTTCTTGCCTTATAAAGAAAATGCTCCGTCTCACGACGCTTCACTCCTGCGTCTGCCAAAATTACTATCTTTTCTATATCAGCAAAGCCATCTGCCTGCTCTAACATTTTTAAATAGCGGGGCAAATTGTCCAGCACTTGAAAATTTATTATGCGCACATTAGGTACTTCAACACCTTGCTTGCGCAAATAACGGATATAAGCATCTACAAATGATGCTATGTCCATTCGTTCACATAATGCAACAATTTTATTGGGTAATGCCTTTAGCGCAGTCATTCCCCTTCACCATATACAGCTAACATTTTTTCTGCCGCTTCAACAACTTGTTCGACAGTTAAACGTGTCATACATTGCATATCATCACATTTGTGCTTCATACCATCAGCACATCCCATACACGGTGGAATTGCAGTAACAATGGTAGCATCTTTTGTGTAAGGCCCATATAACTTAGGACTAGAAGGTCCATACATCGCAACAATAGGAACTTTTTGACTTATTGCTACGTGCATAGGCCCACTATCGTTAGTAATTATTAAACTACAACGACGCATAGCAGCAGCCAAAGCACCAATGGTAAAAGCACCAGTAGCAACAACAGGAGTAGTCTTCATCAAAGCAACTGCTTCCTGTACCATCTCTTCGTCCATAGTTCCGCCAAAGAAAACAGGCTTATAACCTTTTGCAGCCAAAGTATCTGCTACTTGGGCAAAACGGTCAGGTGCCCAGCGCTTAGTAACAACTGCGCTACCAATATTGAAGCCAACCAATCTATCCGTAGCAAATACACCATTATCTCGCCAGAATTTTTCAGCTTGCTGCAAATGCTCTTCGCTCGGAAAAATTTCCAACCCATTATGTTTAATTTCTTTAACGCCTAATTCGCGAAGCACGTCCACATACATATCTGCTGCGTGAATTGTTCTATCTAATTGGACATATATATCCCATAAAGGTCTAAAAATTGTGTGCGTTGTACCCACACGCCACTTAGTTTTAGTCAAAGCACAAATAAAAGAACACCGTTCATTGGGATGTAAGTTGATAACAACATCAAAATCCATTTTACTTAATCTACGAGCACACGCAGTTAAGCCCAAGATACTATTGTCACGACCTTTTTTATCAATTGTAATTACTTCATCTAGATACGGATTGTGAAGTACTACGTCTTTTAATTTTTCATCCACTAAGTAGGTAATTTGAGCATCGGGAGCAGCCTTGCGCAAAGCATGGATAAATGGAGTAGTCAAAGTTAAATCTCCCAAGTGCATTAAAAAGGTTACCAATATTTTTTTGCCATTTAACTCAATCATTTTCATCACCTATATATCGTGCAACTTCTGAAACGGTAATTTTTTCCATACAATTTTTCCGCAGCGGACATTTCCTTTTAAAACAAGGAGCACACTTTTCGGTAGTACTAATTATAGTTACGTTTTTTCCATAAGGACCAGCCCGGTGCCCACTTGATGCTCCAAACAACGCAACTATCTTACACCCCATAGCTGCTGCAATATGAACGGGTCCTGTATCTCCACCCACACATAGTCCAATGCATCCCATCAACGCAGCAAGTTCTTTTAGGTTGGTTTTTCCGACTAAATTTATTACTTTATCTCTAGGTAAAGCTTTTTCAATTGCCAAACCTTTTTCAAGTTCTGCCGTCCCGCCTACCAAAACTATAACTTTGCCTTTTTCAATAAGCATTTTAGATAATTCAATAAAGTAATTTATTGGCCACTCTTTAGTAACCCAACCTGCACCAGGAACTATGGCTACGACATTGTCTTGTTTGTACTCACCAAAATTATCCCGCAATAATCCTACTATCTTTTCTTTTTCTTCAAGTAGAGCTGGCATAGGGAATATTGGCTCATCAATCACTCCACCAAAATAACGAATAACATCCAAATATTGTTGGACTATATGCCCATTATCATTTTCTCCATGAATAGGCTTACTTATTATAGAACTACATTCCCTCATATCATTATAGCCAAAGCAATTCTTACAACCAGTCATCCACGCAATTACTGCACTTTTAAATAGGCCTTGTAAATCCAGAACTAAATCAAAATTTTTAGAACGCAGCAAACTACGCATTCTAAGAAACTCATTTATTTTTTGGGATACTGACATTTTAGAAAATGCTTTTTTATCAAAATAAATAACTTCATCAACTATGGGATATTCTGGTACAAATGTTCCAAATTGAGGATGTACAATCCAAGTTATTTTCGCAGTGGGATACAACTCACGAAGCGCTGCCGCACAAGGCAACGCATGCATCACATCTCCTAATGCACTCATTTTGATAATTAGAATGTTTTTGTAGTTCATATGATTCAGCCTTTTTATATCTTATTCTTTGCCCCTAAATCACAACTTCGTTGTGACAGCTCCCCTTGCATGGGAGCCAAAGGCTATTACTCACAATAAATTTTTAACGAACTCTAAAAGATTTCCACCCTTGAACAGGTATCCTCTAATACTAGCAGCTTCTGCCGCTTCCACGTCTCGCTTGCTATCACCAATAAGGAAGCATGCTTCTTTATCCAATTCGTTTTCTGCAAAAGCTTGTAGAAGCATACCCGGTTTGGGCTTACGGCAGTCGCATTCAATTGCGTATTCTGCCACCTTGCCTTCTTTATGGTGAGGGCAATAATAGAACTTTTCTACCTTCACACCACATTTCTCCAATTCAAAAGCCATATGTGCGTGGAGTTTGTTCATATCTTCAATAGTGTAGTAACCACGGGCAACACCGCTTTGGTTGGTAACAACGAAAATCTTATAGCCTAATTTGCACAAATAAGTCAAAGCTTCCCGTGCACCGTCCACCCACACTAAATCTTCAATTCTATATAAGTAGTCAACGTCAACGTTAAGTACGCCGTCGCGGTCAAAGAACACTGCCTTATCTTTCATAAACGTAGTAACCACCAGTTTTATCTAAGAGTTCGCAGTATTCAGCGATTGCATCTTCAATGGGAGTAAAGCCACCGTCATAGCCTGC
>JAZNMA010000066.1:0-7762 GCA_045579345.1 Christensenellaceae bacterium
ATCAAAAAAATATTTGTATAAATTATTTAGATTTGATATCTACGGCTAAATATATAAACGATACTCTAAATATAATATTAAATGCGATGTAAAAAAATACAAGGTTGGAAAATGAAAGAGGAAGTTAGTTTTTTAGAAAGTTTATTATGGAATAAAAATTTACCTTATGCATTACGTTGGCACCCAAAAGCAGTGTCAACGTTTGAAAACGAGTTAAAAAAGGGAAAGTTTTTGGGAATGAACGGAGAGCAAAGAAAAAATCTAGTTTATTCATTTCAGTATTTGCAATTTTTGCAGTTGCAACTTGATGAACTACATCTCCATGATGTTATAAGAAGATTGATAGAAAAAACCTATATTATTACGGCGTTAAGCGTAATAGAATCAATTTTTTATCATATAGTTAAGTCGAGTGGTAACCAAAAGAAATCAGATTGGATAATTGACGGCAAGATACAACAAACAAATCCATTTAAAGAGAGTGGAATTTATAAGAAAATTGAAATTTGTAAATATGTAAAATTATCAACCCCAGTGGACGAACAAATGGATTTTGAATATTTAATTAATAAAGTGGAAGAAAAAAAATTAGTTGAAATAAAGCACGCTGTTTTCCCTTATTTAAAAAAATTGAAAAAATTAAGAAATAAAGTTCATTTACAAAATATTCAATTCGAAAATGATACTGACTATTTGGGTATAACTAGCAACGATTATTATTTGACAAGATATATACTTTTTTATATATTGTCTTCAAAGACTTTTAGGGAAATAGATAAGAATGTTTTTTCATACCTATGTGTGAACAAGGACAAGTTAAAGGAGCTATCTCAATATTTAGCAAGCAACAAAGAGAAGCATATTAAGAAAAATAATTAAAAGCGTTAGAAAAATTCTAACGCTTTTAATATTTCGGTTCGGCTGGTTCACCAGCCGTGCAACCACATAAGAAGTGAAATTTGTCTAACAGCGATTTCACTTCTTTTTTTGCATTTTTGGGGCTTTTTAAGCCCTTTTTTCTTTATTTTGATTATTTTTTGAAATTGCGAAATCATAATTAAGGATTTGAAAAGTCTCAAAACGCTAAGACTTTTCGTTTTTTATTACGAAACAACAAGAAATAAAATATATTGACCTAATGGTATTTGAATAGTTTTCGGTAAAAAAGTACTTGAAAATTTTTATAAAACATGATAAAATCAATACAATATATCCGAGGAGAAAGATTTATGAAAAGAGAAGAACTTAAAGCAGAAATTGATGAGTTAATGAGGCAGTATGCAGATGGAGAAATTGATAGTGCTACTTATGCAAGTAGAATGATGGAATTAACAACATCAGCTCAAAATGATGATGAAGATTAAAAAATAATTATAGAGGTGAAATATGAGTAATAATCCTACTTGCAAAACATGTGGTGCAGAGATGACGGAATTTGATGGATGGGCATGGTATACTTGTCCAGTATGTGGAGATAAGGTTCGTGTTATTGATGGGCAGACTAAATGGTATGGCGAATTGTTTAAACAAGGCACAAAAGAACACCATTCGGATTTTGAGGTGGCAGATTTTTGCCGTGGTGGCGATTTAACGGAAGATTGAGTTTTATTATTGCAAATTTAAGACTTTTTATTTCTAACATCCTTAAAAATCCATATTTTTAAGACTTTTCGTACCCCAAACGCAAAAAGAAAACATCAACCAAACGGTTGGTGTTTTTCTTTTTGTAGTGCTAGAAAAAGGGAGGGGATTTGAAGTAGCGTTAAGAAACGGTAGACACCTACCGTTTTAGCGGTGACCGAAGCTTTTTGCAAAGCATAAGTTTAAGTTTTTGTAATTGCGTTGCAAAAATACAAGAAGAAATGCCCATCCACTAGCGTGGGACGACAAACCCCTCGACGAACTTTGTTCGCCCCTCCCCTTAATAAGGGGAAAAGCCCGCAACCACTTGCTGTATTGTTAAACCATTTATGGTTCAACAGTGTTGTTATTAAAAATTTTTTATCTTATTACACGTTATTTTTTATTGTGTTTTATCAGGTTAAGTGTTATAATTCACTAAACAATAAATTTTTTATATTAACAAGAGAGGTATTTTAAGTATGGATTGGCAAGCATTGCTAAACACATTGGTACAATGGGCAACAAATACTGGCGTAAAAATAATTATTTCGTTGGTTATTATGTTTATTTCTTTCAAAATAATAAATGTTGTTGCTAAAAAGCTTGTTAAAAGAGGCGGAAAAAAACACTCGGACAAGACAATTTTTCAAACCCTTGCTTACGTGTTAAAAATAGGGCTTAAAATTATCGTAGTAATTTGCTTAATAGGGTATTTAGGTATAGACACTAGTGGGTTAACGGCATTGATAGCATCGCTTGGCGTCGGCATAGGTTTGGCAGTAAATGGTGCGTTATCTAATCTTGCCGGCGGTGTTTTAATTATTCTAACTAGACCGTTCAAGATTGATGATTACATAGAGGTGTTAGGCTATGCTGGAACTGTAGTTGATATTCATATTACTAATACTAAACTTTTAACGCCGGATAATAAAGTGATTTATCTTCCTAATGGCTCTCTTTCAAATGCAGAAATAGTTAACTATTCGGAAAAAGATTTAAGACGTGTTGATTTTACGTTTTCAATCGGTTATGGTGATGATTTTGTAAAGGCAAAACAAATTATAACGGATATTTGTGTTGCGCACGAACTTGTTTTAAAAGATCCACAACCTTTTGTTAGAGTTAAAGAGCATGGTGCTTCAAGTATAAACATAACAGCAAGGGCGTGGGCAAAAAATGCAGATTACTGGACTGTTTATTTTGATATCATCGAAGCCGTAAAAACTGCGTTTGATAAAGAAGGCATCGAAATTCCTTTCAATCAACTAGATGTCAACATAAAGAACAAATAGAACAAAAGAAATATTTTAATTAAAAAGAATTAGAAAATTTCTAACGCTTTTATCTTTACGGCTCTGCTGGTTCACCACCCGTGCAAAAAACTTTTCTTAAATTTAAGTAAAAGTTGTCATAACATATTGACTTTTAGGGAACAAATATGATATAGTAAAACAAAAATGTTCCCTAAATGAAGTTTTATGAAAAACAATTTTGAAATAATACAAGATTTATTACGTTCAAAAGCCGAATATAAAGCAAGGCTAAATTTAATTCCGTATAACGGCTCGGTTGAAATAAAAGAAGTTTCTGAAAAAAAATACCTTTATATAAGAAAAAGAATTGTCGGCAAGGTTAGTTCAACATACGTTGGGCCGTATTCTGATGAACTTTATCAAGTTTTGCTTAAAGGCGTTAAGGAAGCAAAAGAGTTAAAGAAGAATATTCGTGCCATAGAAAAAGAGTTGGTAAAGTTAGGATATAGCCAAGAACAATTATCTTCAAAAGTTGCAAAAAATATGGATTTTGTAAGAGCGAATATGAAGTCTATAATTTATGACCAAGCAGTTTTAGAGGGTGTTGCGACAACCTTTCCCGATACCGAACTTATTATAGAAAATGGAAAGGTAAATAACGTTAGCGCAGAAGACGTGCAAAAAATACTTAACTTAAAACACGCTTGGGAATTTGTATTAGATAAAGATGTTATCCAAACGCCGTCTAGTTTTTATGTTTGTCAATATATTGCAAAACTCGTAAATGAAGGTTTTTATCAAGAAGGTGGCAGAATAAGGGGCGTGCCTGTAAAAATAGGTGGTTCAAGCTATATTCCACCACTACCGATTGAACAAATTGTAAAAGAAGAAATAGATAGCATTATCAAAAGTGGAAAAGAAGCAATAGACATTGCCCTTGAACTTGCTTTATACGTTATGAAAACGCAAATATTTAATGATGGCAACAAGAGAACTGCAATTATTTTTGCTAACCATTATTTAATATCTAAAGCAGGAGGCTTAATGGTTGTTCCTGAAAATCTAGTTCCTGAATTTAAGAAACGTTTAGTTGAGTATTATGAAGAAAGTAATGTAGTGTCAATAAAAGAGTTCTTAAAAGAAAAGTGCTTAAAGAAGTTATAAAACCCATAAAAGCGTTAGAAAAATTCTAACGCTTTTATCTTTATATCTTTAAACTTAATCGTATTTTTTGCCGTAGAGTTTTTCGCGTGTGCGCGGAAGTGCCGTTTCCGCACTGCCAAGAGGCTCTAGCGCATTTCTATAGTCGTGTTTATCACAAAATTTCTTTAATTCGGCTTGAAGCCTTTCTAGGTTGCGCTTTTCAACTCCGCCTAAGATATGCACGTACTCTTTTTTAGCAAAGCCTGCACTGTTTGAGTATTTTAAAAGTTCGGAATAATGTTCTAAACAAAAACCGTTTGACGATATGAGTGTTTTATAAAAATTGCGTTCTCTTTCAAACATTTGTGCTATGGTTTTATAGTACTTAATCATGCTTTCCTCAACCAAATCACAGATTACGCAAGTTGAACTTGCTCTTTTAAGTTCTTTTGCTTGTTTTTGGGCAGTTTTAATAGAGCGAGAATCGTTTATAATAGGTAGTATATTTTCCAGTCTAGTTCCTACTTGTAACGCCACGGACAGTTTATTAGGTCGAGAAAAAAGCATGTCGAAATGTCTTGCGCAAAAACCTTTCTTACCCACGCGTATTCTAGTGTTATCTTCCATCACCGCATCGTTTAGAAATTCATGTAAAAATTGTTCTTCTACGACTTTTTTGATTTCACACAACGGGCACTCTGTTTGAATTTTAAATTTTTCTTTTATTAAACCTGTATCTATGTGATATGACATAAATATATTATAACAAATAATTAAAGAAAATTCAACACAAACAATTGATTTTTTTAAAGGGGCATGGTATCATTTTTAAAGAAAACTTTAAGGTTTTTTGAGTAAAATTTATGAAAGTGGAAACAATTTATTAGTATCTGTGATTGGTTTATACTTTTAAATAGTTAGCTTAAAGGTTATGGTGTATGTTAGGATAGACGACCCAAAGTTTTAAAATAAGGAGAATTAATGCGGAAAAAATTAGGGCTTGCACTTGGTGCTGGCGGTAGTCGTGGAGTTGCACATATAGGTTTTTTAAAGGCTTTAGACGAAGAGGGGATTAAGCCTGATTTTATCGCGGGTGTATCCATGGGCTCAGTTGTTGGCGCGTGCTACTCAGCAGGTTATTCTCCAGACTTTATGCTAGAAGAGATTTTAAAACTTAAAATGTCCGATATATTTGACCTCTCTTTTAACCCAATTAAAGACGGTGCGCTCTTAAAGGCACAAAAAATGCGCAAAAAACTCGGCAGTTATTTTGTTGAAAAAAGAACGTTTAATGATTTAGATATTCCATTTAAATGTGTGGCTGTAAACTTAGTTGACGGAGAATTAGTCGTTTTTTCGGGCGCAGATGACGTTGGGGAAAGTATCGCGACAAGCTCGACAATCCCCGGTGTGTTTAAACCGGTGCTAAAAGACGGTATGATATTAGTCGACGGCGGAATAAAATGCAGAGTGCCTATTGATACGGTTAGAGATATGGGCGCAGAAATTGTTGTCGCTGTTGACGTCTTATCTACACTAAGAAAAGGTAAAGAGAAGTACCATTTTATCGGATTAATGCTACGAACGTTTGACGTAATGGATGATGAAATTGTACAACTAAAGATTAAAAAACAAAAGCCTAATCTATATCTTGCGCCTGATTTAAAAGATATGAGCCAATTTAAATTCAAGGATTTGCAGTTTGCATATGAACAAGGTTATAAACTCGGCAAAGCAAATATTGCTAAAATAAAAAAGCTTATAGGCGAGTAACAAAAAATAATAAAATTTATCAACGAGTATTAAAAATCGTTGATATTTTTTTGTTTTTATGTTAATATAGGAAAGCAATTTGAGTTGTGTGTTAAATAATATAAGCTGGTGTGGTTCAGTTGGGGCGACGCGTTAAGCAAACAGTTTGGTAAACTGTTTGTAGCCAAAGCCGACGAAGGCTATGCCTGAAGTCTGGAAGAGCCTTAGGCTCTACCGACACAAGAATTTATTGCTTAATTTTTGCAAGAGAAGTAAAAACTGAATAATATAAGCTGGTGTGGCTCAGTCGGTAGAGCAGCTGATTCGTAATTATTTACTTAACCATTTATAATTAGCTCAAACTAGCAGTTTTTAATAAAAAAGTGTCATAAAGTATTGACTTTTGGCATTTTGATATGATATATAAAAATTAGTTGTAAAAAATTTGTAAAAAACTATGTAAAAAGATATAAATTAACGCTGGTGTGGCTCAGTCGGTAGAGCAGCTGATTCGTAATCAGCAGGTCGCAGGTTCGAATCCCGTCACCAGCTCCATTAAAAAATCTACTTAATTGTCCATTTTAAGTGGATTTTTTGTGTTTTTACGAAAATTTTTGTAGACTATGGACAAAACTATTAGAATATGATATAATATATATGAGGTGTTATATGTATAATGTGTTAGAGGTTAGTAGATATATAATAAATTATGGTCATACTAAGTCCTATAATATTTCAAACTTAAAATTACAAAAATTATTATATTTTGTTCAGGCACTTTTCTTGATTTCGAATGATAATAATGAACCATGCTTTGAAGAAGATATTGAGGCTTGGGATTTTGGTCCTGTTGTGCCCGAGGTATACCATGAATATAAAATGTTTGGAAGTCTAAATATACCTAAGATTAATCAATATAAAGAGTTGGAATGCGATAGCAATGGATGCTTGTCATATGTAACTAAAGATTTTATCGATAACGTTATTTCTAGGGATGATAAAGATATAATTGATTTAGTAGTTGATAACTTTGCAAAATATCCTGCTATGAAGTTAGTTGAGATTACGCACCGTCAATCTCCTTGGATAAAAGCTTATCAAGAAGGCAAAAGAACGATAATATCGAAAGATTCAATCAGGAGATATTTTGATGGAATTTGATGCGACAAAAGGAAAGATTGAGGCTTTGGCAAAGACGGACGATGATAAAATAGCCAAGGCTGGAAAAGATTATATAAATGAAACGAGAAAGAAAATTATAAAAATAACGGAAACTTTACTTGTTCCATTTAACAAGTTTGAGTTGGAAAAAATTGTTGCTCAAATAGATAGTTATTTACAATCTAACGGTGCTAAAGGAAGAATTATATATTCTGAAATCAGCGAGTTAATATTTTCTTTGCCTGATGATGATGTAGGAAACTTATTAACAAATGTAGAGAGCTTGTTAAGTTATTCACTTCAAAATAGCAAAAAGCTAAGTGACGATTGTTGTAAATTTGTGATTAAATTGTATGACCATTGCAATTTGGCAAACAAACAAAAGAACATGTCATCAAAAGTAGAGAGCAGGGCTGAAGAGTTTATATCTAAAAAAATAAATGATTCTATGGTAGATATAGATAATAAAATAATATCTGCTGGTAATAAAATAGATGATTTTGACAAAGAATTAAAGAGTAAAGAAAAAGAATACATAACAATTCTTGGAATTTTTGCATCAATTGTTCTAGCCTTTGTTGGCGGGTTGGCTTTTTCAACATCAGTTTTGCAAAATATACATCTTGCTAGTATTTACAGGTTATTAATAGTTGTAGATATTCTAGCCTTAGTTTTAACGAATATAATATACCTCTTAGTGCAATTTATCTGTAAAATTAATGATAAAACGATAAAGTTTTTTCCAATTAAATTTTTTTATATTATAGCTTTTATTTTTATGGGTGTTGTTATTCTAGCTTGGATATTTAGTGCAAGTTCTTTTCCTGAAT
>JAZNMA010000067.1:0-3137 GCA_045579345.1 Christensenellaceae bacterium
AAATAAAGATAACGATATGTTTTGTCCAGAAAGTGAAGAACACGTTAAGGACTATCTTGATTTCGTTAAAGACCTTGCGCGTATTAATAGCGATATGCTTATGTTAGACGACGATTTTTGTTTATCCGTTCGCCCCGGTCTTGGATGCTTTTGCGACAAGCATTTGGCACTTTTAGAAAAAGAAGTTGGTGAAAAGCTTGATATAAAAGACCTTAAGAAGATGTTGTTTACGGGCGGTAAAAACAAATATCGTTCGGCATGGTTAAAGGTCAATAGAGAAAGCATGCTCAACTTCGCTAAATCGGTTAGGCGTGTTATTGACGATATAAATCCTAATATAAGGGCTGGTTTTTGTTCTGGGTTTACTTCTTGGGATATTGAAGGGGCAGATGCAATAGAACTAACTAAAGCACTTGCAGGAAACACAAAACCTTTTATTCGCACAACGGGTGCGCCTTACTGGGCATCTAAGAACGTTAACAGGTTTCAGCATCAGCCATTATCTGCTGTGGTTGAAGAAACTAGAAGGCAAGAGTCTTATGCAAGAAATTCTGGTGTAGAAATTTTTTTTGAGGCAGATTCCTATCCACGTCCACGTTATGCAATATCTTCTAGTTTGTTAGAAAACTTTGCTCTTCCGTTATACGCGTCTGGTGGTATGGGCGAACTTGGATACTTTTTAGACTACGTTTCTTCGCCTAGTTACGAAAGGGGATATGCTGATCATAGAATTTATAATGAACCCTTATACAGCTTTATAAAAGAGCATTTTGAAAATAAAATTTGCGCGGGCGTTAAGGTTATGGGCAACATGCGTAGAATTGAAAACGCAGAACTTTTAGAGAGTATGGGCGAAACGGCTATAATGACTTCTTGGTTTAATCGCGGTGCGGAGTTTTTATCACTTTTAGGCGTGCCAACCCATTACGAAGAAGATTCTGATTGTGGTATTGCGTTTGGAGAAGAAGCGCGTGGGCAAGAAAAACTTTGTAAAAAAATGATAGTGGATATAAAGGGCGCTTTGATTTTACAAAGTCAAGGATACGACCTTGGGTTAATTGATAAAACGCTCATATCGGCACCTGCGAGAGAAATTTTTGGAGAAGAAATAGTTCGCATGTCTTTTGGCGCAGGCGACGGATATTTTAAGGTTGAATTAAAAGACAGGGCAAAAGCATTGAGTTATTATCAAACGGCAGAAGGTGAAGAATATCCGTCTTGTTATACTTATTCTGCGGACGGAATAGAATATTTGGTGTTTACTTTTGACGTTAGCAAAATGACTCATAACGCGGTGACGCTATTTAGTTATAAGCGCGCAGAACAAGTTCGTGATTTCGTCGGTGGGCTTTGCTACGTTGATAAATCCACTTTCCTTTATCAAATTTGTAAGGAAAACCAAAATCAAAAGGCAATATTTTTTGTAAATATGAGCGAGAATCCCGTTATAAACGGAAAGATCACGCTGGACGGAGAGTATAAGGATATAAAATCTTGTGTAGCAAATGTAACGCTAAAAGAAAGAGAAGTTTTAATAAACGATTGTATCCCAGCCTACGGTGCGTTTGCAGTAGTATTAGATAAATAAAATTAAAAACAACCGATTATCTTTAAGTCGGTTGTTTTTTGTTTGTCGTCCCCACAATTAACCTTAATTAAACTTTTAAATTAGCAAAGCGACTTGTATCAAGACAAGCACACGCCAAAGTGCCAAATTTGGTTTTTTATTTATATTTATGTTACTCTAGTATCTAAAGGTATTGATTTTTTTATGGAATAGTGTTATAATAATCATGCTACATATTTTTAATATGCCTTTTCATAGGGAATACTATTGGTAAAAATGTATTCTCTCCCTTATGATTAGGTAAAATATGTAGCAATATTGAGAGATGCGTTTTTCGGCGTATCCCTAAGGATACGCTTTTTTGTATATCGAAAACCCCGTGTTAGACACGGGGTTCAAAAAGGGTTAAACCTATGATTCTTGAATAAAAAAACTCCTTTTGATATAATAAAGTTGAGGTCTGCAAACCCAACAAAATAATCAAAAGGAGGTCATCAAAGTATGAATGACATACATAGTTTAGCACATTCGAAGTGGAATTGCAAATATCACATAGTATTTGCACCAAAATATAGGCGAGTTGCTATGCTTGGAGAAAAAGGAAGAGAAATCGGGGCAATTCTACGAGAATTGTGTAAATGGAAAGGAGTAAACATAATTGAGGCAGAAATATGTAAAGACCATATACATATGTTGCTTGAGATTCCACCTAAAATGTGTGTATCAGGTTTCGTAGGGTATTTAAAAGGCAAAAGCAGTTTAATGATATATGAACGGTGGGGGAATCTCAAGTTCAAGTATCGTAATAGAGAGTTTTGGTGTAAGGGATACTATGTAGATACAGTAGGCAAAAACACAAAAGCGATAAAAGAATATATAGCAGGTCAGTTAGAAGAAGATAAATTAGGCGAACAGTTGAGGATAGATTATCCCGAAAGTCCGTTTAAGTAAATGCAAATGGCAGACCTCAATACCCTTGCTCAAGGGTGGCTGGAAACGTAGGGTTTCACCCGTAAAAGAAAAACCCCACGTTCAACGTGGGGATATTTATTATTGGAGATTTATTATGAGAAAAACTGTTTTATTATCACTTTTGTGTGTCTTCTGTTTTATATCTTTAATATTTGGGTTAATCGGATGCAATGATACTCATACTCATAATTATATCGAAGAAATTGCTACACCTACTTGCACGGAACAAGGATATACTACTTATACGTGTGAGTGCGGAGATTCTTACGTTGACAATTATATAATAGCCTTAGGACATAATTTTACTAATTATATAAGTGATAATAATGCTACGTGTTCAAAAGACTGTACAGAGACAGCATCATGTAATCGTAATTGTGGAGAAACTGATACAAAGAAAAAAGAAAATACAAAGTTAGATCACCTATTTATCAACTATATATCGAACAACAATGCAACATGTGAAAATAACGGAACAAAAACAGCTGTTTGCGAGCGAGAGGATTGTCAAGAAGTTAATATTGTTGAGATAGAAGACTCCGCAACTGGACATGATTATGGAGATTGGATTTCTTTAGGAAATGGGTTTCATGAAAAA
>JAZNMA010000068.1:0-3165 GCA_045579345.1 Christensenellaceae bacterium
TTTAATATATTAAAGATATTTTCTTTTTCAATGCTGAAAAAGAAACAAAAAGCGTGGGGAGTTGCGATTCTCCCCACACCCCTTAAAACGCGAAAAAGCCACTCGACTCAATGATTTTTTAAAAATCACGACCTACTAACTCGTCTAAACTTATATTATAATAATCCGCTAATTTGATACAGAATATTATATTAGGTATTGCTTTGTCGTTTTCCCAACGAGATAAGTTTTGATTTGATATACCTGTCGTCTCTTCTATTTCTGTTAGTGTCTTACTATACATTTTTCTTATCATCTTTAATTGTTCGCCAAACGTCATAATAAAAACCTCAAATGTTTTTATTATTATTCCACATTTTTGTTGAATTTAGTTGACTTCCACATAAAAGTGGAATATAATTGAATATAAACCTAGACATACGGTTGTTGCTACACAGTTTAAAACACAAGAGGTTGTTAGATTTTCTAACAACCTCTTGTGTTTATTATTTTAATTGATAATTATTATTTGCATTCGTCTGCTTTGCCTGCGCAACCAAGAACGTTTTTAAGTTTATGTCTAACGATTTCTTTGATGTTTGCGCGAGCAGGTTTTAAGTATTCTCTGGGGTCGAACTTATCGGGTTTTTCGTTGAAGAATTGACGGATTGTTCCGGTCATTGCTAAACGAAGGTCAGAGTCGATATTGATTTTGCAAACTGAAAGTTCAGCAGCTTTTCTTAATTGTTCTTCTGGAACACCGATAGCGTCGGGCATTTTACCGCCGTTATCGTTTACCATCTTAACGTAATCTTGTGGAACTGAAGAAGAGCCGTGAAGAACGATTGGGAAGCCAGGGAGCTTTTTAGAAACTTCTTCTAAAATGTCAAAACGAAGTGCAGGGGGAACTAAGATTCCTTCTTCGTTTCTGGTGCATTGTTCGGGTTTGAACTTGTATGCGCCGTGACTTGTTCCGATTGCGATTGCTAAGCTATCAACACCAGTTCTAGTTACGAATTCGATAACTTCTTCGGGTTTGGTGTAGCTTTCAGCACCGTGTTCAACCTTAACGTCGTCCTCGATACCTGCTAAAGTTCCGAGTTCGCCTTCAACAGTAACGCCACGTTCGTGCGCGTAGTCAACTACTTTTTTGGTGAGTGCGATGTTTTCTTCAAAAGGAAGATGACTTCCGTCAATCATAACTGAAGTAAAGCCACCGTCAATACAAGACTTACAAGTTTCAAAGTCGGGACCGTGGTCAAGGTGAAGAACGATTGGAATTTCAGGACATTCCTTAACCGCAGCTTCTACTAATTTTACGAGATAGGTGTGGTTTGCATAAGCTCTTGCGCCCTTACTAACTTGTAAAATTACAGGAGCGTTTTCTTCTTTGCACGCTTCAGTAATACCTTGAACGATTTCCATGTTGTTTACGTTAAATGCACCGATTGCATAGCCATTTTTATAAGCTTGCTCGAACATTTTTTTTGAGTTTACTAATGCCATTTTATGTTCCTCCAAAATGTTTAAATATAATTTAATTTTTTATTTATATAAAGACCACATACGGTCAAGATATATTATATATTGTTTTTGTAAAATTAGCAAATAAATTTTAAATTTAAATGAAAATACTTTATAAAAAAGCAGTTAAGTAGTATAATATTCTTGATATAACGTAGAAAAGGTGGTTTAATATGCAAGACCAAAGAATAAACGCCCTTGCAAAAGGGCTTATAAATTATTCGTGCGAACTTAAAAAGGGCGAAAAGGTGCTTATTGAGGCAAAGGGCATTGATTATATGCTTATTAATGCGCTCGTTAAAGAGGCGTACAAGGTGGGGGCTTATCCTTTCGTGGAAATTTACGATAATAGGGTTACTAGAGAATTACTTTTGGGCACAACCGAAGAACATGCAAAGTTAAAAGCAAAATTCGACGCTTTCCGAATGCAAGAAATGGATGCGTATATTGGAATTCGTGGCGGTGAAAACTGCAACGAGCTTTCCGACGTCCCCGAAAAAAATATGCAAGTTGAAAGTGAGTTTTACTCTCACCCCGTCCATCACGAACTTAGGGTAAAAAAGACCAAATGGGTTGTGCTCCGCTATCCAAATCAAGGAATGGCTGGGCAAGCGGGAATGAGTACTGATGCGTTCGAAGATTTTTACTTTAAGGTCTGCAATCTTGACTATTCTAAAATGGACAAGGCTATGGACGCCTTAAAAGCGCGTCTTGACAAGGCGGATAAAGTGAGAATTATTGCAAAAGATACCGATATTTCTTTTTCTATTAAGGGTGTTGGTAGCAAAAAGTGTTCAGGAAAGCGCAATATTCCCGATGGCGAAATTTATACTGCGCCCGTTAAATACAGTGTAAACGGAACTATTACTTATAACGCTCCATCAGTAGAAAACGGGTTTAAGTTTGAAAACGTTTCTCTGACATTTAAGGACGGTAAAATTATCAAAGCAACCGCTAACGACACCGAAAAATTGAATTCTATATTAGATACGGACGAGGGGGCAAGGTATATTGGCGAGTTTGCTTTTGGTATAAATCCGTATATTAATTTCCCAATGGGGGATATTTTATTCGACGAAAAAATTTCCGGCTCTATTCATTTTACACCAGGCTCGTGCTATGACGATTGTTATAATGGCAACGTCTCGGCAATCCATTGGGATTTAGTTCAAATTCACACTAAAGAGTACGGTGGTGGAGAAATTTATATTGATAATGAATTGATTAGAAAAGACGGTTTGTTCATTCCAGCCGATTTAACCGTTTTAAATCCTGAAAATTTAAAATAACGCTTATAAAACGATTGACAAGAGCGTGTTTTTATAGCTATAATGTATAAGACGAAATTTGGAAAAAATTAAAAAATTTTAGAATAAAATCATATTTGGAGGACATTAGAATGTCAAAAGTAACTAAAGTTGCAATTAACGGTTTCGGTCGTATCGGTCGTCTTGCTTTCAGACAAATGTTCGGTGCAGAAGGTTATGAAGTTGTTGCTATTAACGACCTCACAAGCCCTGAAATGCTCGCTCATCTTCTTAAATACGACACAATGCAAGGTAACTATGTAGCTCAAGGTCACACTGTGGAATCTACTGAAGATTCTATTATCGTTGACGGAAAAGAAATTAAAATTTCTAAGTGCGCTAACGCTGCTGAATG
>JAZNMA010000069.1:0-9907 GCA_045579345.1 Christensenellaceae bacterium
AGAAATTAAAGATAAAAATGATATATTTAAGATAGATAAATGGGAATATAAAAAACAGGATAGATATAATGAAAATACTAATGGTGGTTATGGAATATATAAATTAAAATCAATTGACCTTTGTTCTAAATGTGCTAAAGAATTGTCTATAGAAGATATTGCTGTAATTTTAAGACCTGAAATTACTGTAATTTTAAGACCTGAAATTAAGAAGGAATTAAAATGACTGATTATTACGATTGGAATAAAACATTATCATATGATGCAGATGTAACTATGGTTGTCGGTGCGCGTGGTATTGGCAAAACATATGGTCTGCGTTTGCAGTTCATTAGAGATTGGATAAAAGACGGTTCTCGTTTTTGTGAGTTAACGAGGTTTAAAAATGAGCTATCAGATTTTTCAGCAACTTATTTTAATAGAATCGTGGATAATGAAGAATTTCCTGATTACATTTTTAAAACAACACCACGTCATGCATATATAGCAGAAAAACCTAAGAATAAAGATGATAAACCGAAGTGGCATTTAATAGGTTATTTCGGTGCTATGACAGAAGCTCAGGCAATGAAGAAAAGAACTTATTCAAAAGTTAAACGAATTTTATTAGATGAAGCTGTGATTGATAAACGTTTGGATAGATACCATAATTACTTACCTAATGAGTTTGGTATATTAGTCAACATTCTTGATTCTGTATCACGTGAAAGAAGCGAAACTAAACATTCAGAAAGATGTAGAGTTTATCTTCTCGGTAATGCCTGCGATTTGCTTAACGTTTACTTTGCTGCATATGGTGTTAACAGTGAACCAAAAGACGGTTTTAGTTGGCATAAAGGAAAGACGATGTTGCTTCATTATGTTAAGAATGCTACATACGCAAAAGAGAAAACAGAAAACACTGTTGCAGGTAGAATGTTATCAGATACACCTGATGGATTAGTTGCAAGTGCTAATGAATTTTTACGTACTAATAATGACTTTGTTTATAAAAAACCTAGAAATGCTAAATTTTATTTCGGAGTAGTTTACATGGATTTGCGTTTTGGAGTATGGGCAGATTTTAATAACGGATATTATTATGTTACTGATAAAATACCAAAAAATGCAGAACCAATTTACGCTTTAACTGCTGCTGATAATCGTGTAAATTATATTATGGCAAAACGTGCTGAAGGCGCTTTAAAAGGTTTTGCAGATTTATATTACACTGGAATTATTCGTTATGAATCTTCATATATTAAAGAAAGATTCATTGAAGTATTGAATTTATTTGGAGTGAGATAAATGATTGATAAAATTACACCTGAAATGATTAATAAGCGTTTTGAAAGTGGTAAATTTAGAAGTATTCGTATTTCTGAAAATACTTTATTAGGTATTTGGAATTATAGACCTAATGAAAACGTTGATGGTTGGGAAATAATTAAAACAGCAAGTTGTGTTAACGCTGATAATTTTAATGTTAAAATTGGTGAAAAAGTTTGTATTGAAAACATTAAAGATGAAATTTGGAAAATGTTAGGATACGAATTGTTTCTTTATAGAAATGGAGTTATGGAATGGATGATTTAGGTGAACGTGTTTTCGAGATACATTTTTACGAATGTTGGGATGAATGTTTGTATTTAACGGAAAACGAGTTAAATGAATGGTTTGAGGAAATAAAGGAACTTATAAATGACGATAGCAAAAGTGTTTTGTTGAGAATGCAGAAACTAGTTGCTTCGATAACCAACGAATGATACAATCTCATTACCATGTGGCACTTCGATAGCAGTAAGTAAATGGAGTTAGGGCAGGTCAACGTGTAAAAACGTGCTCCCCATTGGGTTTGACGAACCTTTTAACTTGCGTTGGAGAAAGTTATATGGTAATATTCGCCGCGTAAACATGTTAAATGACGTTGTTTACGCGGCATTTTTGTTTGCGAGAAGAAAGGAATTAGTTATGGATGAAGAGAAGAAAGAAGAGATTAAGGAAGAAACTAATGAAGAAAGTAATGAGGAAGTAAGTGAAGATAATCGTGAGGAAGAAACTCGCGATGAAATTCGTGATGAAGTGTACGTCAATGATGATGAAATTGAAATGCTTCGTAAACTTGAAAAGAGTGTAGCAATGCTTTCTGATAAAGTAGATAGCATTCTTTCTATGCAAGTTGATTCTGGTGCATTGGTTCAGGATTCTGTTGAAGAAGTTACTGAAAACGAGCGCAAAGATTATGAAGATGATTTTATCAATATTGACGAAATGGATTTGAGTCTTTAAAAAGGAGATGATGTAGCATGGCTACAAACAACAGCACTATCCTGGAAAAAGTTTGGTTGAATGCGTCGAACGACTTTCAACAGCGTATTCCGCGACCTACTCAGACTTCAATTTCTGGAACGATTGACGCACTTTTCGACCCAATGAATAGGCAGTATTTTAATGACTTTATGCAGGTTCTCATTAATCGTATTGCTTTCACCTATGTTCGTGGTCAGCGTTGGGAGAATAAACTTGCAGTTTTTAAAGGTCAGAAAATTAATTATGGTTCTACCATTCAGGAAATTGCACCGAATTGGATTCGAGCGCATGCATATAATGTTTCTGATGAAACTCTTCTGAAATTGAATCGACCCGAAGCAGAAGTTTGGTATCATTCTCAGAATCGTCAAGACCGCTATGATATTTCCATTTCTTATGATGATTTGCGTACTGCATTTGTCGATGAATATGGTTTGAATAATTTCATTGCAAAGGTGATGGAAGTTCCACTCAATTCCGACGAGTATGATGAATACCGAATTATGATGCAGCTTATTGCAGCGTATGAAAATAACTTTGGTTTCTATAAAGAGCATGTTAGTGCAATTTCCGATGAAGCAACTGCAAAGGCTTTCCTCAAAACGCTTCGTGCGGATGCTGGTCTTTTGGAGTTCCCGTCTGCACGTTACAATGCTGCTAATGTGGATATTCCCGTTTTCGCGCGCAATAATGAGCTTGTAATTCTCATGACACCGATGGTTAAGGCTTCTATTGACGTAGATGCACTCGCTTCTGTGTTCCAGCTTGATAAGGCGGATATCGAGCAGCGAATCATTACGGTTGATGAATTCCCGATTCCTAATGTTCAGGCGTTGCTTACTACTGAAGATTTCTTCGTGTGTCATGATACTGTTTATGAGAATACGAATTTCTGGAATCCTCAGACGTTGGTAAATACTTACTATTTGCATCATTGGGGTATTTATTCTGTTAGCCCGTTTGTACCTGCAATTTTGTTCACGACTGCTCAGGGAACTTCTATTCCTACTGTTACGCAGAGTTTGTCTGCAATTACACTTACGATTGGTGACGGTAATTCTCCGACTGTTGAACCTGGTGGAACGATTGATACTACCATTACGCTTACTGGCACGCTCACTACTGCACCGAATGTTAGTTACGCAGGTGACAAGATTAAACTTGCACCTGATGCAGCTACTTATGAGGTTTCTGCAACGCGTACGACTACTACTGGTGAAGGAAATGATGCAGTTACTACGACTGAAAGTGTCGCACTTAATGCACGTACTTATGTCGATAAATACGGTGTGCTCCACGTGCAAAAGGGTGGTCTTGAAACTGGTGACGTTATCACGGTGGTTGCAACTTCCACGTATGATAATCCGTCTGGTGACACTTCGCCGCTCACTGATGATGCAACTGTAACTATTGCCTAAATAGCGCCTACTCTATTTATGGCAAAATTGCACAAAGGGAATGGAGTGAATTGGGGCAGCTCCATTCCCTACTTTTGTATACGGAGGTTTTATAAATGGAATTCCCTCATATTAATGATACTAAATTTCCTCATATAGATAATGTTGATGTTTATAAGTATAAGAACGATTTCAATTATCTTCGTTGGCAAGGAAAAGCGATTTACAAACTTATTAATGTAAGGTGGAATAGTGATTATACCGATGTACCGTATTTTGCTTCTGAAGATGAACGCGATGAATGGTTCGACGATATTGAAGGTAAAGTAGGAACACTTGAAAGCGTGTTTAACAATACACCTGAAAGGTCGTTGAAAATTCCAGTTCCTTATAATGTTGCTTATGATTATAATTATCTTGTTATAGAAATGCCTTTGCAGACTAGTGAGCAACAGCCTATTAATTATGAGGATAAAAACGCACGTACTAGTAGATGGTATTTCTTTATTGAAGATATGGAACAGACAGCTCCAAATACTACTGAACTTTTCATATCGGTTGATTATTGGACAACTTTCATTCATCAAGTAGAAATACCTTATTTGATGTTAGAACGTGGTCATGCGCCAATGACTAAAACAACTGTAGAACAATTTCTTGCAAATCCGATAAATAATAATGAGTATCTTTTAGCAGATGATTTTAATTATGGTAATGATACTGTTATTCAAACCAGTAATTATTATGTTATTGGTAGTGGTGTTAAATACGTATTATTTGCTGCACCTTATTCTGTAGCTGATTTTGCTAATTTCGGTGCTGCATCGTATAGTGGACAATCTACTCCACCTACTTACGCTAATATTGATAATAGGTGGGGATATCAATTGCAAGTAAACGATTATCAATGGAAATACGGAAATGCAGATTACTCTAATGCTAATTTACCGATTCATAATCAAGTGCAAGATGGTATTCTAGACGGTTGCGCTATCTATGCAATTGAAGGGCAATACGCGCAAGCATTCTTCAATTACTGTATTGAGAATTGCGTAAACTTCATTCACGGTATTAAATGCATGTTTATTCTCGATGGTGATTTATTCAATCGTGGAACTGCTTTTACTTTCAAACAATACACTATTTACCCAGTAACTAGAAACCATATTGAAACGCCTATTTCACTAAATAAGAATCAGTTCGGATTCGATAGCAAATATGCTAATATAACTAAACTTTACACTTCACCTTATTCTGTATTGGAAGTTACAGATGATGAAGGTAACGTATTTTCAGCTAAAGTAGAGAATTGCGGTTCAATAGATTTGCATATTGAAGTTTCATTGCTTTATCCGTATTTGAATTACAATGTTTTCTTCAGCGGTATAAACGGCGATTCTTCAATGAGTTATGAATGGATGAATGTTGATAACTCAATTTCAAACATGGAAATGTGGGCGTCTGATTTCTCTAAGTTCATGATGAATTGGGGAGTACCTACCTACTCGCTTTTCATTAGTTCTGAAAACGAATACGCTGCAAATAATTTCTTCGGTAACGCTGCAAAACGCGCTGGTGCAATTAAGGATTATCAGAATGCAGTAAGGTACGCTAACACTACGTTCGAGAATACAGCGGATTCTTTTGACACTTCAACTGATAACGTAGCTGCAACAGGTGCAACGAATACAGCTAACACGAATCGCACTACTTCCACGATGGTTACTAATGTTGCTGCTGATATGTCAACTATGGTTACTAATGTTGCTGCTGATATGCAGACTATGATTGATAACAATGCAACAGCTTGTGATACAGCAACGGCAAATATGACTCAAGTACATAATGTGAGACAAGGAAATATTGTTGATTATAACAATACAAAAATTGATGATGATGCAGCAGTTGCAAATTCAATTACATATCAAACGACACAAGCGCAAAACGAATTTGCTACTGCAACATACGGTAATACTCAAACAGCTAACGTTATATCAGGTGCAATAGGTTCATTTGGTTCAATGGTTAGCGGTGGTTTGCATAACGGTGGTGTTGGTGCAATTTCAGGCGGCGTTTCTGGTGTTTTCTCGCAAGCACAAGCATTACCGCAAATACAAGCAGCAGGTGCAAATCTTTTATGTAGTATTTCAACTTCACAAACTGTTGCTGATTTAGGTGTTAATGCTACTAATGCTTATGCAGCAATTGCAAAAAGAACAAATTCAAATGTATTACAAGAACAGCAAATAGAAGGTTCTGCGTTAACGCAAAATAACAACGATTCAGCAACCACGCAAACAGGCAGAACAGCAGCGACGAACAATGCAGATGCAGGTAGAACGGCAGCAACGAACAACGCAGATGCAGGTAGGACGAAAGCAACAGACGATGCAAATGCAGCAGCTACACAAGCGACGAATAACGCAAACGCAGTACGCACGCAAAACACAGAAACCAATAACGCTGATTGGAACAGAGACGCAACTGTTGAAGCTGAAAAAGCGAATCTGGTTCAGAAACAATTGGAAGTAGAGAACACCTATAAGAACGCACGTTTGCAAAGACCCACGCAACAGGGCGAATATGCAGGTGATTTCACTGGTGACGTATATAAACGTCGCGGCGTGAGATTCAATATACGCACTCAATCAAAATCGGCTATTGCGCAAACTGGGGATGCTATGTTACGATTTGGTTACGCTATACATCGTATATGGGATATGTCGAACGGTTTTCATTACGGTAGGCATTTCACATTCTGGAAAGCAGAAGATGTTTGGATTAATGATGGTGCTGGTGTTGCAAATGATGCTACAAACACAATTCACGATATTTTGATGAAAGGTGTTACAGTTTGGCGTAATCCCAATGAGATTGGTAGCGTTAGTATTTACGACAATATTTAGGAGGTGATTATTTATGTCAAGAAAGAAAACAAACAGTAATGTAAAACTTGAAAGGGGAGTGCCTGGAAGTTTTTCATTGAATTTCAATGAACTAATGGACATTAAAAAATGTTCGCAAAAATATGGTAAACCAAATTACTGGGAATCAGCTGACTATAATACAAGACTTTTCATGATGTTTCGTGCAGAAATTCTAGGTATGGCATTATCTAGATTTAAGTGGCTTAATCTTCCGAAAACTTGCGATGAACGTTATCTTGAACTTACTTTGATTCTACAAGGTCAAGCTAGTATTGCATTTCCTAAAACTAAAAAAGGTGTATTCTTCAGCACGCAACTAGCACAAGTTTCAAGACCTAATGTTTACGACAATCCTACATCATGGAGAGCTATTGGAAACAATGGTTTCAGATTCGATGCAGATTGGAGTAACGGTGTAGTAGTTTGGGATAATCGAATGCGCTATCCTTTGCTAGAAAAGATTAACATTTGGTCACGTGAACTTACTGATATCGTGCGAACAAAACAGCTCAACAGACAGCATCAGAAAATTCCGTTCATTTTCAATGTTCCTCAGGAAATGAAACAACAGGCGGAAAATATTTATAAACAAGTGTCTGGTGGTTCACCTGCAATTATCGGTACATCTGGAATGGAACAATTTAAACCTGAAGTTTGGATGACTGGTGTACCGTACATTGGTGAGGAACTTAATAGCGAAATGGAGAATATCTGGAATGAAGTTTATCAATGTCTAGGTATTGCAAATCAGACTTTTAAAACTGAACGTATGATTGAGGATGAAGTAAAATCACAACGTGAACCATCGCAAATGGCACGTCTTGATTCATTAACTTGTAGGCGTGAAGCAGCAAAGAAACTCAGCGATAGATTCAGTGAATATCTTGAAGATGAAATTAGAGTAGTTTGGAATTACGATAATGCAAGTGATAATTACAATTTCCTACATGACATAAAAGAGAGATTGGAGGGTGATGATGAATCTAGTTGATGATTTTGAATTTACTTATCACCCTGATTATCATTCTGTATTTTCCATTCAACTTTGTGAATTGATTAACGGTGGTTGGATTGACTTCAATGAGTCTGAATGGGATTTTGATAGTTATGAAAGATTCGATGGTGATAAAGAACAACGTAATAGGTTTTGGGAGAAATTCAAGAATCGTTATTATTATCGAGAAATAGGTATTATACCGCCTGGGCAATGGAAATGGGAAGTATTGCGAAAACTAAACGAGATTATGCCTAAATATAAGTATGCGTATAAACTTCTCGATGAAGGTATCGACATTCTTCAAACTTATGCAGAGTACGGTAAGAGTAGAAACATTTACTCAGATTTTCCACAAACAATGTTAGGTGGTAATGAAGATTATGCAAGTAATGGAATGGATAAACAACATGAAAATATTTATCTAGGAAACTGGATAGACACAATGCAGAAACTTAAATCTTATAATGATGTTGATGTAATGATTTTAGATGAACTTGAAACATTTTTCTCAGTTATGTTTACTGTAAATGTAAACGGTTATTAAGGAGGTGTTATTTATGCCAAATTATTTACCTGGATTAAATTTTCCAATATATAGTGGATGGACGCAATACACACCAGTAATTCCAAAATTTTATTGGGATGTTTATTCAGCTGAACAAAGAATGAAACAACTTTGCATGAATTTTGATAAAGTTGAACATTATTTAGATTATATTGCTGAAATGATGAATGAATGGAACATTGAATTTAGCGATGATATTAAAGCTGAATTTGAAGCAATGTGGAATGCAATAAATAATGGTCTTGAAGATGCTGCTTCTGAATGGATAGCAAATAATCTAGAATGGGTTTTTACTAAAGTAGCAAAACAAGTTTATTTTGGTCTTAACGAACAAGGGTATTTTGTAGCATATATTCCTGATGGTTGGGATGATATTATTTTTGATACTGGTTTTAATTATGGTGAAGATACTTACGGTAGATTAATTTTGCGTTGGGATGTAGACAATTCTGGAGAATCTGTAAATCAAAGACCTGAAAATTGGAGGTAAAAAATGACTGTACGTGAATATATTGGTGCAAGATATGTACCACTATTTATGGGTGATTGGGATAATACAACGACATATGAACCGCTATCTATTGTTCAATACCAAGGTAATTCCTATACTTCTAGGCAATATGTACCAACTGGAATTGATATTACTAATGAAATTTATTGGGCTGAAACTGGAAATTATAACGCACAAGTAGAAGCGTATAGACAAGAAGTATTAACTTTTGACGGGCGAATAACCAATAACTATAATGCGATTACAAATATAAACGAGCGAATCGGAAGTGGCTTCACCGACGAGGACACTATTAGAAAAGCCATTGACGATATCAACACAGACCTAGGTGCTGAAACTTTAGCACGCCAAAATTCCGATAACGATATCAATGATAAAATCGGAAGCGGTTTCACATCCGTAAATACTATTAGAAAAGCCATTGACGATATCAACGGAGAAATTGCAGAGCTTACTTCCAATGCATCTATTTATAGTTATTTCTATGGTGCAAATGCAGTAATTATCGGCGATTCTTATGCTTACGGTACTGGTTGCAGCGACCATCTTAGCGGTGATACACGTAGATGGTCTAGTGTTCTTTGCTCTAAATTAGGCGCAACAGAATATAATTTCGCAGTAGGCTCAACTGGTTTTTGCGACCCTGGTTCTGGTGGTCAGAATGCACCATTTAAAACTCAAGTTCTAACAGCTGCAAATTCAATGAGCGCATCTGAACGTGCTAACACGCACCTAGTCGTGATAGCAGGTGGAGTGAATGACTACAATGAAGGTGCGACTTATGGTGCATCACAAATGCAAAGCGGCGCAAATCAAGCAGCGGTAAATGCAAGGAATAATTTTCCGAATGCGATTATTCTAGTAGTACCGATGTTGTTTAAAGGTCATGACGCAAATCCTCGCTTATGGAATTTCGAAAACGCGATTATCAATGGTGTAGGAGGTTTAACTTCCGTTACCAGAACAGTTTATATTCGTGGTGCATGGACGTGGAATTGGGGAATGGCAAGCCATTATATTTCTGACTTGTTGCATCCAAATGACTTAGGTCATGAAACAATTGCATCACAAATCTACACTCACATTTTAGGCGGTTCAGCTTATGAAAATCGTTTGGAAACTATTTCATGGGATGAAGGATTTTCAGCAGGTGTAGACGATGGCGGATATTTTCAATTTTACAATGGTGTAATTCAGAGTAAAGTCGGAGGCCAAGCGGTC